>NZ_JAKUVW010000001.1:0-171293 GCF_026782085.1 Streptococcus oralis | reverse complement strand
TCCGCTCCATTGATGGTTTCTGATGCCTTGTCATAAGACTTAAAGCTCCATGTACCCTCTGCCGTCTTCACTTCTGTTTGGCTTGGTTGTGTTGGCGTTACTTGAGTACCATTAGACAAGTTCTTTTCTGTTGCTGGAAGCAGGTCTTTCACTTCTTGTGGAAGTTCTTTGCCTGGGGTTCCACTCACAAACTCATGATGTTTTTCATAAAGGAGGGCCGTGCTTACCTGATTAGAAGGAGCTGATAAATTATCAACATGCAATGTTACAGTATTGTCAATCTTTCCAGAACCTTTTTCTTCTACTTTTTTGTTTGTAGTAGTATTATAAGTTACAATAATTTCAGCAGAAGAATTTGCTTTTATGTATTCAGGTGTCATTTTAACAGTAACTATTTGACCTGACTTCTCAATCGTATAGTCACGTCCTTCTTGCAGAGTCACTCCACCTGATTCCACTTTAAGTCCTTGATAATTAAGGCGCTCATCAAATTTCTGAACCATTTCGATAGATGAAGGCGTTGCTAAAATGTCCTTACCTGGAACCGGAACTTTAAACGTAGCTTTATAGGTTACATCTTGTCCCTCCTTAGCTGGAATCTCTGTAGGATCCACTGCTAGAACAGGGCTCGGATCAATTTTTTCAATATAAAGACCAAAGACGGCCGAAGCAACCTCTGTTGATGAGTAACCAAAATTCATACTATTACTATTTGATCGAAGGGCAAAACCAGAGATATTGTTCTCAGAATAGCTACCGCTTGTAATCTGAGTTGCTACCCAAGCAGTTCGATCTCCTTGATCTTCCTGTCTTAAGACATTGGCATTATTCATCAAACGAAGATTAACATCATTTTGATAATCCTTAACATAGAAGGTTTCCTTCAAGTTGTTGGCATCCATTGCATCGATGTCTGTTGGCTTCATAACCAACTTCAAATCTGTCTCGGAACCATCTGCATAACGCAACTCTGCTGTTACATCCGCATCAAGCCAAAAAGCCTTATTCATAATGTAGTCATGAGCTGCATCTACATAGGGAACATTCCCAATTTCAAAAGCATTATTTTCCCACAATTCTGAAATAGAGAAAAATTCAACAGTAGATTTTTGAGCACTATTCATCTCAGATTCTGCCTGAGCAGTGTTTAGATAGTGAAGAGTTACCTTATTGAATTTTAAGTAAGCATCTACTTGCTTACCATTAACTGTCCCAATATTTGTGAATTTTAGAGAAAGAGGATTTTCAAAAACTTGATCCTGTTTTTTACTTTTATCTACTTTAAGAGTAAAGTTCTCCATCTCGCCTGGATAGGCACCACCCCAGAGATATTCATAGTGGGGATTCGATAAATGAAACTGATCAACAGCCTGTGATTTAGATAAAACACTAAAATTGTTGATGTTCAAATTAAACTTACGAATATCCAAGGTTGAGATATCCGTTCCGTTTTTTATTTCTTCTAAAGCCGCATAAGATTGAAGCGGAATAAGAAAAATAGAAAAAAGTAAAACGACTAGTCCGAGAAAAGCCTGTTTTTTTCTACTGAAAATAGTAGAAAAAGGCATTCTCATGCGATATTTCCATTTCATAATGTACCTCCAAAACTAAAAATGATTGTTTAATCATTTCAAAAGAAATATTCATCTCATTTTAACACAAAAAAAGGGCAATTAAAAGTAGATTATAGATAAAAATTTATTATTTTGTATTTCCAGATTGTCAATTTTTGGTGAGAATAATTAAAATATAAAAATTTTAGAAAAGGCGTTTACACCATGTGAATAACTGTTTTATAGTTAATCCTATTATCACTCTATGAGTTTCATAACGTACTCAAGCCACACATAAACATTAATATATTTAATTTTTTATAAAGAAAGAACCCAAGAATAAATTCTGGGTTCTTTTTAGTATTTCTCGTACAAAAGATACTTTTGTATATTAGAGAGCCTTAGTCCTTCTTACGAACGACAAAGCCTACTAGACCGGCGATAAATAAACCAATCATTGAAAGAAGACTGGTAGAAGCTGTACCTGTGCTTGGTAGAACTTTCTTATCTTGGCTTGCAGTTTCTTCTTTCTTAGTGCTTCCAGATTGGTTCCCTGTTGTTGCAGTATCATTCTTATTACCGTTGGTTGTTGTAGAAGCTACTTTCTTAGTTCCAACTTCAACAATCTCATCTACTGCTGGAGTAGTGATTGTGTTTGATTTCTCAACACGACCTGTTTCAACGCCATCTGTGTAAGTCACTGTATAAACAATGGTGCGAACACCCTTCTTACCAGCAGCTTTCACTTGACGACTGCCTTCTGGAAGGTCTGCGTTCTGCACTTCTTTGACTTGGAAAGCAACTTCTTCTGTCTTCGTTTCTTCCTTAGTCGTTACAACTGGGGCTACTACTTTCTTAGTTCCAACTTCAACAACTTCATCTACTGCTGGAGTGGTGATTGTGTTGGATTTCTCAACACGACCTGTTTCAACGCCGTCTGTGTAGGTAACTGTGTAAACAATGGTGCGAACACCCTTCTTACCAGCTGTCTTCACTTGACGACTTCCTTCTGGAAGATCTGGATTTGTTACTTCCTTAGTTTGGAAAGCAACTTCTTCTGTCTTGGTTTCTTCCTTAGTCGTTACAACTGGGGCTACTGCTTTCTTAGTTCCAATTTCGACAACTTCGTCTACTGCTGGAGTAGTGATTGTGTTTGATTTCACCTCGCGACCTGTTTCAACGCCGTCTGTGTAAGTCACTGTTTCAACAATGGTACGAACACCCTTTTGACCAGCTGTCTTCACTCGGCGAACACCTTCAGCTAAGAGTGCATTTTCAACCTCACGAGTCTGGAAGGAAACTTCTTCAGTTTTGGTTACTTCCTTAGTCGTTACAACAGCTTTTGAACCGGTATAAGTAATCTTGTTTTTGGCTGCTTTCTTGGTCTTGCGTGAAACTTCTTTACGAGATTTTTCAACACCATCCACTTTTGTCACTTCATAAGTGACTTCATCGATACCTTCTTCACCTTCTTCAACACGCGTTTGACCTTTATCCAGTGCTGGGTCTACTTTCGTTTCTTCTTTGAAAGCAACTTTTTCCTCCACAGTCACTGTTTCTTTGGTTTCAACACCTGTTTTCTTAGTTCCAACTTCGATGATTTCTTCTACTGGTTCTTTAATTACTGTTTGGCTCTTTCTATCACGTTTTTTCTCAACGCCATTTACCAAAGTAACATCCCAAACAACTTTCTTCTGACCTTTTTCTCCCGCTTGTTTTACCTTTCGAGTACCTTCAGCGAGGTCTGCATTGTTTTCTGTCCGAGATGGGTAAGGAATCTCCTCAGTAGTTGTGACTTCTTGATGTTCTTCTTTTAAATCTCCCCCAGTGAGAAGTGCCTCAGCCTTAGCTTTTAAAGAATTGTAGTGAGCTTCAAGCGCCGCAAAACTTTTTTGACCTTCTGGACTCTTCATTGCTTTCTTTGCAGTCTCAAAAAAATTCTTTGCTTCTTCTACATCACCCTCTAGGAGTTCTTTGTTCTCCTCTTCTGGATTATCTGTATAATCCTTAATTGAAGATTCTATATTATTGAGCATTCTTTTGAACGTATTTGCAATGTTTCGCTCTTGTCCGTCTGGAATTTCTTCATCTTCTGCCGGAGTTTCCTCTGCATGCACTGTTGGAATTCGATACAAGTCAGGAGCTACATGATAAGTTGCTACTCCAAGAGCATTTAAAGCAAGTATAGAAATTCCTAACTTTAATAATTTTTTTCTACTCATTATTTTTTCCCTTAACACTTTCAATATACAGTAAGGAGAAGAGTAAATTTTTCTACTCTCCTCTTACTATATGGTACTAACGTTCAGCTTTACGCTTCCAAACTAGAAGTCCTGCAAGTCCTGCAGCAAGAGCTGCAACTACTTCAAGAACTGTAGAAACTTCAGAACCTGTATTTGGCAATGTTTTACCTGGTTCTGTTGGTTTTTTCGGAATATCCCCCTCTGCTGGTGGGATATTTGGAGCTGGTGGCGTTACCGGAACCGGTGGTGTCACCACAACCTTGTTGGTAGTTTTTGATTTATCGTTAAAGCTTACTTTTGCCGTATTTGGTACACCTATCGCGAATTGTGCAAAATCTGTTCCTTCTCTGAAGTTGGTATAAAGAACGAGAGTTACTTTACTTCCCTTCAAGGCTTCAAGAACATCCTTATCGCTGATTTCAAGAGTTACAATGTTTTTAGCTTCATCGTAAGTAACAGTGGCAATTGTTTCCAACTCTTTACCTACTAATTCACTACGATCATTTGAAACCTTACTCAATTTATCAATAGCTGCTTGAAGCTTAGTTTGAGCTTCTTTTAGTTTCTTGATTTCATTTTCGAGTTTCTCTTGTTGTTGTTTCTTATCAGCTGGTGCCAATTCTGCTTCTTTCTGAGCTGGTGCTTGAAGTTTAGCCAAGTTTTCTTCAGCTGCTTTCAACTCTGCCTCTAGGCTTGCAAGATTTTGACTTGTTTCGGTGTCAGCAGGTTTCTTATCTTCTGTTGCAGAAGAATCAGATGTAGCTGGAGTAGCCGGCGTTTCCACTTCAGCTGGTTTAGCTGGTTGCGCTGCCTTAGCTGCTTCCAACTTCGCTTTCAATTCAGCCACTTTAGCTTCCGCCGCTTTTAGGTCTTCCTTCTTGTTATTCTCTGTTGAGGTCTCATCAGTTGATTTACCTGTCAAAGCTTTCAGTTCCTTCTCTGCCTGTTCAACTTGGGCTTGAAGAGCCGCTTTGAGCTTGTCAAACTGAGCATTTTCAACTTTAAGAGCGATGCGGTCTTTATTGACTTTCAAAACTGAATGGATTTCATCACCGATCATGAAGTTCGTCAAATCTGTCTTGACAAGACGACCATATTGATCTTTCTTGGCATTTCCATTTTCATCCACTGGATCCGTTGGAACCGGAGTAGTGATATCGAAGCGGAAAGTATCTGTTGCATTTGGCAAGTTGTATAAAGTCCCTGGTGTTGATCCATTTTCTGGTCCAACTGTCTTAGCAGGTTCACCTGGTGTCGGATCTGTTGGTTTTTCTGGGTCACGTGGTTTCACCGTTACCGGTTTTAATTCCTTGCTGCCAGATTGACCATTGGCATCCTTGAAGTTGACAGTTGCTTTGTTTGGTACCAATTGGTCCTTATAAGCTTTCAAATCGCTATTCGCTTTGAGTTTAGCTGGGATGTACAATTGAATCTCTTTGAAGCCTTTTAGTCGAGCGAAATCTTTCACTTTTACAGTGACAGTGTTTCCTTCAACACTTGTTTCAAGAGCTCCATTTGCATCACGACCGTCCACATAGGCTACTGGCGTATCAGCGATTGCCAAGACAGATTCGAGTTTATCCGTTACGGTGAACTCTTTGTACTTATCAATATCTTTTGGCAAAGCTGTATTGACATTGTACATGTAAGGTGCATCGTATTCGACATCCAAGTGGTCCAAGGTACGGTTGATTTTCTTCGTAATTTCTGGTTCTGGTTCTTTTGGAACGATAACCGGAACTTTATTCGAATCTTTGTGTAGCCCTGGTCTATGTGGAATGTTTGCATCATAAGAAGCCGTATTTGGAACAGTGAATCCACGATCTGTTAGATATGGAGTCAAATCAGCTCCCGCTTTAATCTTCGCAGTGAAGCTCAATTCCACAGCTTGACCGCCATTGGCTTTCACTTGGTCTTCTGTAAGCGTCAAGGTAATGGTTTGACCTTCTACCTTGATTTGACTTACATCAAGGGCTTGACCATTCAAGCTCGCTTTTACTGAACCTGCATAATCAAGAACAGATTCAAGTGTATCGCTTACACTGAAGGCTGTCGCATCTGTTGGGACACTTGTTTTCACGTTGTAAGTGAAAATTTGGTCACGATCAGCGAGGATTTCCTCAGCTTTAGCATTCACATCTTTCTTGATTTCTGGCTCTTCTGGTGTTGGTGGCGTTACTGGGACTTCATTAGAGTCTTTCGTAAAGCCTGGTTTGTTTGGAAGATCTGCCTTGTAAGCTGCCTTGTTAGGAACTTTCACAGTCTTATCTTCTGTTACATAATCAGACAAGTTAGCACCCGCTTTGATCTTAGCGTCGAAAGTTAATTCAACAGCTTGACCAGCACTTGTTTTAGCTTGTTCTTCTGTAAGCGTCAAGGTAATGGTTTGACCTTCTACCTTGATTTGGCTAGCGTCAAGAGCTTGACCATTCAATTTAGCACTTGAAGTTCCTGCGAACTCAAGAACATCCACTAGTGTATCCGTTACCGCGAAGGCTGTCGCATCTTGCGCTACTGTTGTTTTCACGTTGTAAGTGAAGACTTGGTCACGTTTGTCAAGAGTTTCAGCTTCTTTGCCGTTCACATCTTTCTTGATTTCTGGCTCTTCTGGTGTCGGTGGCGTTACTGGAACTTCATTGGAATCCTTAGTGAAGCCTGGCTTGTTTGGAAGATCTACCTTGTAAGCTGCCTTGTTCGGAACCTTGATTGACTTATCTTCTGTTACATAATCAGACAAGTTCGCGCCGGCTTTGATCTTGGCGTCGAATGTTAATTCAACGGCTTGACCGCCATTAGCTTTCACTTGTTCTTCTGTAAGCGTCAAGGTAATGGTTTGACCTTCTACCTTGATTTGACTGGCATCAAGAGCTTGACCATTCAATTTAGCACTTGAAGTTCCTGCGAATTCAAGAACGTCTACGAGTGTATCTGTGACTGCGAAGGCTGTCGCATCTTGCGCTACACTTGTTTTCACGTTGTAAGTGAAGACTTGGTCGCGTTTGTCAAGAGTTTCAGCTTCTTTGCCATTCACATCTTTCTTGATTTCTGGCTCTTCTGGTGTTGGAGGCGTTACTGGGACTTCGTTCGAATCCTTAGTGAAGCCTGGTTTATTTGGAAGATCCGCCTTGTAAGCTGCCTTGTTCGGAACCTTGATTGACTTATCTTCTGTTACATACGCAGACAAGTTCGCACCCGCTTTGATCTTCGCGTCGAATGTTAATTCAACTGCTTGACCGCCATTGGCTTTCACTTGTTCTTCTGTAAGCGTCAAGGTAATGGTTTGACCTTCTACCTTGATTTGGCTAGCGTCAAGCGCTTGACCATTCAATTTAGCACTTGAAGTTCCTGCGAATTCAAGAACGTCTACGAGTGTATCTGTGACTGCGAAGGCTGTCGCATCTTGCGCTACACTTGTTTTCACATTATAGGTGAAGACTTGATCGCGTTTGTCAAGAGTTTCAGCTTCTTTGCCGTTCACATCTTTCTTGATTTCTGGCTCTTCTGGTGTTGGAGGCGTTACTGGAACTTCGTTCGAGTCCTTGTGTACATCTGGTTTGTGTGGGAAGCTTGCGTCATAAGAAGCCTTATTCGGAATCTGTGTACGGCCGTCTTCCTTCACATACGCAGACAAGTTCGCACCCGCTTTGATCTTCGCGTCGAATGTTAATTCAACTGCTTGACCGCCATTGGCTTTTACTTGTTCTTCTGTAAGCGTCAAGGTAATGGTTTGACCTTCTACCTTGATTTGGCTAGCATCAAGCGCTTGACCATTCAATTTAGCACTTGAAGTTCCTGCGAATTCAAGAACATCTTCGATCTTATCGGTTACGCTGAAGGCTGTCGCATCTTGCGCTACTGTTGTTTTCACGTTGTATGTGAAGACTTCATCACGTTTTGCGAGGGTTTCTTCTGCCTTGCCGTTCACATCCTTCTTGATCTCTGGCTCGTCTGGTGTTGGAGGCGTTACTGGGACTTCGTTCGAATCCTTGTGATATTTCGGATTGTGATCGATGTCGTAAGAAGCCTTATTCGGAATCTCTGTCTTACCATCTTTATTCACATAAGCTGATAAGTTGGCATTATCTCTGATTTTAGCCTTGAAGTTTACTTCAATAGTCTTACCTGCATCTGCTTTGACAGAAGCTTCTGTAAAGGCAACTTTGATGACTTGACCAGAAAGTGTCACTGTCGCCTTCGATCCTGCATCCTCACCATCAAGTTTAACAGTGGCTGAAGCATTCTCACCAACAAATTCTAGAACTTCTTTCAACTCGTCTGTCATCTCAAACACAGTTGCGCTGGCAGGCATTGTTGTTTTCAAAGTATAAGTAAACTCTTCATTACGTTTTGCAAGATCATAACGTTCTGCTCCGTTTACTTCCTTCTTAAGCTCTGGAGTAGTGGTTGGTGGTGGTGTAACGGTAACTGGTTTTGATTCTTTCTTAGAATCAGGATTATCATTAATGATGTAGCTAGCAGTATTTGGTACTACCGGCTTGTCTTTTGATTCATTTGGATAAGCCGCTAAGAGTGCATCAAAGGTAATGCCTTCCTTCACCTTAGCCTTAAATGAAACTTGTACAGCTTTACCAGCATATTGTTTCACTTGCTCTTTACCAAATGTGACCGTCAAACGTTGACCTTCTGTTGTTACAGTGAGGTCTTGAACAGCTTGGCCATCAACAGTGACCGTTGCTTCTCCTTCAAATGCCAATTCTTTGACGATATCATCTGAAATGGTGAAGCTATCTGCCACATGTGGAACCGTTGAGTCAATCGTATAAGTAAAGATTTCTGATAACTTACCAAGATCTGCGTGTTCCTGACCATTCACCTTCTTCGTGATTGGTGGTGGTGTAACAGTGACCGGCTTGGTTTCTTTCTCACCTTGTTGGTCATTCTTGTTGGTGTAAGTAATCTTAGCTTTGTTCTCAATAGATGGAACAGTTGAGCCTTTCTTCACTTTGGCATGAATCACGAGTTCTACTTCTTGGTTACCGTAGTCACCCGCATTCGCAAAATCTTTCATCGTTGCAGTCACGGTTTGACCTTGAACTGTTACATCGAAGAATTTCGCTGCCGCTCCCTTGATTTCAGCTTGACCTGGAGTCAAGTTCTCATCCAAGGTATCCGTTACAACGAAAGACTTGTACGTTGTAATATCATTTGGCAATTTCGCTTTGATATTATAAGTAAAGTCGGTTTCCGCACCGATTGTTGCCTCTGTCAGTGTTTCGTTGATTTTCTTATCAACACCTGGTTCTGATGGAGGGGTTACGGTGACAGGTTTCGTTTCTTTTTCTCCGCTATGATCGTTCTTATCTGTGAAGCTGAACTTCGCAGTATTTGGAATGTTGATACGACTCACTCCATCATTGATCTTAGCCGGAATAATCAATTCCACTTCTTGACCAGCAAGAGCTGTAGCGTTCGCAAAGTCCTTCATCGTTGCAGTCACGGTTTGACCCTCAACTGTTACATCGAAGAAGGCTGCAGCTGCTCCTTTGATAACTGGTTTGCTTGAAGTTTCATTGATAACTGACAAATCTCCTTCAAGTGTATCTGTAATCACAAATTTCTTGTAATCTGTAATATCTGTTGGAAGTTTTGTCTTAATGTTGTAGTTATACGCTTGACCTGTCGCGATATCTAAGTGATCAAGGGTTTCATTGATCTTCTTCGTTACAGGAGGTGGCGTTACGGTGACAGGTTTCGATTCAACTTCTTTCTCTACATTATTCTCATTTGTAAAGGAAATAGAAGCCTTGTTTTCAATGGTTGTACCTGTCACATCATTTTTAACTTTTGCAGGAATGACTAGTTCAACAGTTGAGTATTTTGCAAGTTCACCAAACTGACCATCCTTCACCGTTGCCGTAATCTCTTGGCCATTGGTGTGGATATCAAAGAGGGCCGCTGCAGAACCTTTAATACTTACGTCGCCTGCAAGTTCCAAATTAGCATCCAGTGTATCACGAATCACAAATTTCTTGTAATTGGCAACATCACTTGGTACTGCTGTTGTAATGTTGTAGTTGTATGGTTGCCCATCAAACGTTTGGAAGCTATCCAAGTTCTCATTAATCTTCTTATCAATAGAAGGTTCTTGTGGTTTTGGTGGGGTAACCGTTACTTTATTCGATGTTTTCTTGATATCATTCAAGGCAACATCTGCCGTGTTAGGTACTTTAATTTGACCATCTTCCTTATATTTAGAAAGGTCAGCACCCGGACGAATCTTAGCCTTGAAGGTCAATTCAAGGTATTGAACATCTTTAGTTTTACGACGCGTTACCTTACGTGAGATTTTTTCAAGTTGAGTTTTATCAAGAGTCAGTGAAACAGTTTGACCTTCAACTTTTGTAGCAGTTTTCAACTCAGTATTATCTTTTTCACCAAGTTTTACATTCAAGCTATCTGCCTGAACTTCCAACTCTGAAACAACTGTATCCGTAAGGCTGAATGTATCTGCAATGCCTGGCCATGGAACAGTCACCTTGTACTCGAAGAGTTCTTCTTCTTTCTTAAGATTTTCATGTTCCTTATCATTGACCTTCTTTGTAACTTCTGTCTCGACTGGTGGTTTGACATAGACTGGGTTTGAGCGTCGAATTGTACTTGGTTTGTCAGCTGTTTTAGCATGGTTACTTGGATCAGGATTATTATCCTCACCATTCCACATGATATTACCCTGGTTCAGCAAACCGAAACCATCATTATCCTGAAGAAGGGCCATAAATTCTTTGCTCGCTTGATTATTGCGATATTGCTCCTTCAAGCGAACGGTAATGGTCATTTTAGCTTTTTGAAGCACTAAGTATTCATAACCATTCACACTTGGTACATCAGCAACAACAACATCACGTTCGTTTCCGAGATCGTCATTTTGTTTCACTACACGAGTCAAGATTTGACCTTGTGGTCCAGAAGCATGATGACCTACAACTTCTAAACGATAGTCAAGAGGGTCAGTCAGCATAACATTTTTCTTGAACTCATATGGAGCGTTGTTGAAGTTGTAATCTACTGTATAAGTAAATGTTTCATCTTTGGCAGACAAGTTCGCTGCATAGGATGGTTTTTTGGTTAATTGAAGCGGATCTTCAATAGTACCAGTATCATTGCTTTGATCTTGGTCTGCAATTTTCTTGGTGGCACTTGGGTAACAGTATTCAAGTTTTTGAACTTCTACAGTTTCTTTCGAACCACCGATTGTTTCAGTCGCAAAATCACCAACTTTAAATTTACCAGTCAACTCAGGAATTGGAACTGTCTCCTTAACTGGTTTGTAGTCTGCAGGAGGGTCTTGCTCATCATCCTCATCAACTTGTTCAGCATGTGCTTCCTTACTCAAATCATAGTCAAACTTGTTGTTTCCTGGATTAAAGACACTCTCTGGAACAGAGATTGTAACCTTGTCTCCTTCTTGAACAATCTTACCACGAATTTCTTTCTTCGAATCGGTAACCTTTGATACAATCTTCTTACCATTGATTCGAACTGCATCTACCTTATATCCTGGAGTAACTTCAAACTCACCTTTGATATCTTCTTTAACCAGAGCAGCACCAACAGATTCTAGAACTCGACTTGAGAATTTATTGATATCGCTTTGTTCATTAACATAGAAGGAAACATCTTTTCCATTGATATTTTTAGCTGGAGAAGCCATCCCCTCTAATGCTTCATGGAAAATCTCTTGGACACTTCGGTTATCCCCTATATCAAAATATTTTGAATAACCTTCTTTATATGTGTCATAGTACTGAGCTTTGGAATTCGCAAAGATTGTTACGTCTTCCCAGAAACCAACTACTACTGTTCCTTCAGAACCAACAACATTTTTAAGTCTTGTAGATGCTTCCTTAACCTCTTTCACACGCCCTAAAACGTTTTGAGACGCCTCTGTTAGTTCATTAAAATTCCATGCACGTGTAAGAATATTGTTCCGATAGTCACTGTACTCTAGACGAACCTTACCATCAGGGTCACGTTTCCCATTGGCAACACCATCCGTAATCAAAAGAAAGATAGTTTTACGACCATTAGCCATATTCCCTTTTCTTTCATTATATTGAGCAATGACATCGTCAATAGCTGGAACAGTTGGTGTTCCTCCCGCTACTTTAATATTATTAATGAATTGATGGATATCATTTTGGTCAGAAGACAAGTTACTTGCCTTGTATTTGTAATCATAGTCAGGTCCCCAACTACCATAAACATCTTTACGGCCTGTAAAATCGTTATTGTAGTAGTAGTTGTATCCATCTGCACCTTGGAAGGTCGCCATCATAACCCGGTCTGATGTATCTGGATTATCAGTCTTAACCAAACGTGGGTTATTTTCATCATACTCTTCTTCCTTCACAAATGTCGTCAGAGTTTTTAAAGCATTCTGGACATTTGGAATGGTGTTCTTAAATGATCCACTCGCATCCTGCAAGATTACCAAATCCACTGGTTTTCTAGGCAGGCGCCAGCTAATTTTTTCCGTTTTTTCAATTTTACGGGAACATCCATTTTGTGTTATCTTTGTATTTCCACCTACTTCAATAGTACTACCGCCTTCATTTGCTGCAGCGCTACCAAGTAGCTGTCCCATTAAGGCTAATGGAACAGATAAGAATAAAATGATAAACAATATGGAGACCTTTTTAATGAAATCTCTCATTGCTATTTCTGAAATCCTATTGTGATTTCTTCTTCCCCCTTTTCTATAGTAGATATATGTTAGTTGAGTAGTGTTTGCAACTCTTTAGAAAAGCTTTCCGCATCGGAATGGTTAACCAATACATTTTTTACTTCTTGCTTTTTGGTTACAAAATACATACTTGGTATGGTCTGAACCTGTAATAGATCTGCAGCTGATTGATCTTCGTCATAGTAATAAGGGAAAGTGTATCCTTTTTCCTTAATGTATCGATCAGCACTCTCTTTTGTTTCTTTACCAGGTTCGTTCATATTTAGTAAAACAAAATTGATCTGTTCACCATACTTTTCATACATCTGCTGAACAATGGGTAGTTGTTTCTGACAATGAGGACACCAACTAGCCCATTCGACAATTAACATAGGTTTATCATACAGCTCTGAACTAGCAACCAATTTACCGTCTTGAGAAGTCATTTTAAATTCTGGAAGTTGTTGACCTTTTAGACTCAAGGCAGTATTGTTCTCAGCACTTGAAGTTGATTGCGAAACTGATGAAGTCCCTACTTCTCCGTCCTTAGCGGGTCTAGTATAATAAATCAAACCCACCGACAATCCGATGATGACTCCCACTGCTAAAAACGGAAGCCACCACTTATCTTTTTGCATAGAATCTCCTTTCCTTTTTGATGAAATATGGCGAGTACAGCTTGAGTAAATAATATAGTAAATAATTTATGAACCCTCCGAAACTCATCCATTCCAAAAAACATTTTATCATTTACTAATTAGTATTTCAAGAAATATGTTGTCAAATTGTAAACTTTTTTCTTTCTCACGCTAAACCCGCCACACTACTGCATTAAATAGGTATAATGAAAATGATTGGACGTTATTTTCTAATTATTTTCAGAATATTATTTCTTTTTAATGCATAATTCACTCTTTCTTGTTTTCTGTTTTTCTATATAATAACTATACTAAAAACAGCAACGAAATACATTTAAAAATTTGCAATAATAAAAAAGATTGCCCAATCAGACAATCTTTTTTATGTTCTTAATACAAATCAAGATAATTATCAACTTCCCATTGTGACACAAAGGTTGCATAGCTAGCCCACTCGATACGTTTAGCTTCAAGGAAGCTCGTGTAGATGTGTTCACCTAGGGCTGCCTTGACCACTTCATCCTCAGTCAAGGCTTTCAAGGCGTTGTGAAGCGTTGATGGAAGGTCAGTAATTCCAGCTTCCTTACGCTCTTCCGCTGTCATGATATAGATATTTTCTTCGATAGGAGCTGGTGCTTCGATTTTGTTTTCAATACCATGCAAACCAACTTCCAATAGAACTGCCATAGCGATGTATGGGTTTGCCATCGGGTCCACTGAACGCAACTCAAGACGAGTTCCCATACCACGTGAAGCTGGTACGCGCACAAGTGGCGAACGGTTACGACCAGCCCAAGCAATGTAAACAGGCGCTTCATAACCTGGAACCAAACGTTTGTATGAGTTAACTGTTGGGTTCATGATAGCAGTATAGTTGTAAGCATGCTTAATCAAACCGCCAAGGAAATGGTAGGCCGTTTCAGACAACTGCATTCCTTTTGGATCATTTGGATCAAAGAAGGCATTATTTCCTTCTGCATCAAACAAGGACATATTACAGTGCATACCTGATCCAGCAATACCAAATTTCGGTTTAGCCATAAAGGTTGCGTAAAGGCCATGTTTGCGAGCAATGGTTTTAACAACGAGTTTAAAGATTTGAATCTTGTCACAGGCACGGAGGACTTCATCATACTTGAAGTCAATTTCATGTTGTCCAACCGCAACCTCGTGGTGACTCGCTTCTACTTCAAATCCCATTTTGGTCAAGACATTCACGATTTCACGACGCGTATTGTCTGCAAGGTCAGTAGGGGCCAAGTCGAAGTAGCCACCCTTGTCATTTACCTCAAGAGTTGGATCCCCATTTTCATCCAACTTAAATAGGAAGAATTCTGGTTCTGGACCAAGGTTGAAGGATTTAAATCCTACTTCTTCCATATGACTAAGTGCACGCTTCAGATTACCACGTGGGTCACCTGCAAAGGGTTCGCCTTCTGTTGTATAGACATCACAGATCAAACCTGCAACACTTCCATTTTCATCTCCCCAAGGGAAGACTGTCCATGTATCCAAGTCTGGGTACAAGTACATATCTGACTCATTGATACGTACAAAACCTTCAATAGAAGAGCCATCAAACATGGCTTTGTTTGACAAGACCTTATCTAACTGTTCATCTGTAGCAGGAATTTCGACGTTTTTCATGGTTCCCAGAATATCTGAAAACATGAGACGGATAAAGGTAACATTTTTTTCCTTGACTTCACGACGAATATCTGCAGCTGTGATTGGCATGGGTTTTCTCCTTAATATATATGACTACTTGCGATTGCCTAACCGCGACCAAAGGGTGACCGTACTGAAGCAAAGCGCCCTTGCTGGAGGAGTTCATTGTGGAGTGCGCGACGCACTTCCGTCTGACTCACGGCTTTCTTGGACTTCGCCTCGCGTTCAGCATATTTTTTCTTAATCGCAGCAATATTATGACCTTCAGAGATATAATCTTTGATTTCAAGTAGACGATCCATGTCATTCAAAGAATACATGCGACGGTTCCCTTCGTTTCGATCAGGCTTTATCAACTCTTGATCTTCATAATAACGAATCTGACGCGCCGAGAGATCGGTCAACTTCATAACACTGCCGATAGGAAAAACAGCCATATTTCGGCGAAATTCTCTTTCCTTCATTTACAATTTCCTTCTTCCTGTCTATTATAGTCTAAAAAAAGACATACGTCAACGAATAATGTCATAAAATGTAACATTATTTTCTTTTTTTATCCCAAAAGAGTTTCAGTTGCTCAATATCATAATTTACAAGGATTGCGACAAAAACTCCCATAAATGTTTCAAATACGCGCGCAAACACGTACAAAAATGTTTCTCCGCTTGGTATTGATAGGGTAATGATTAACATAGCCGCTACACCACCGATAACTCCTGCCTTGTTGTTCATGGCGACATTTGTCATAATGGTTAACATGGTGCAAATCGGAACAACTAGTAAGGTTACCCAAAAGGCTCCATGAAATAAAGTGTTTAAGAGGAAAAAGACAAGGGCGTAAAAACCGCCAATGCTATTTCCTAAGATACGCGAAGTTCCAAAATGGACGCTCTTATCAAAGCTCTCTCGTAGACTGAAGACCGCTGTCAATGCTCCGATTTGAAGCCCCTTCCAGCCAAAAAAACCAAAAATCAAGAGAACTATAAATACAGCAATCCCCGTTTTGAAAGTTCGCATACCAAGCTTGAACTGTGACTTATCAAATTTATATTTTTTAAAATAACTCATAATCTCAACTTTCTACTACCATTTTAACATAAATTAGTTGATTTTATGAGTGAAAATCAATAGGAAGCGTTTTTAATTTAGGGCTATAAAAAAGAGGAAACAGAGTTCCTCTTTTCTATTTAAATTCAGAGCTTAGTTACTTTCGTCTTCTTTACGTTTCAACTGACCAAGTCCTAAAACTCCTACTAAAGCTGCTAGACCAAGATATGGCATGTAGCTTGAATCATTTGTACCTGTTTGAGGTAGAGTAGGGTTACCTTTTGGATTTGGAGTAGGAGTTGTTGGCTCCCCTGGTTTCTTAGGTTCTGGCGTTGTCGTGCGAACTGTGTTTGAAGCGTAAGCAACTTTATTCACAGTATTTACATAGGTATTTTCAAAGGTTCCGACAGCAATTCGTTTCATTTGAATATAAGTCTCAGCTTGGAATGGAGAATCCAACTGAATCTCTTGAAGGAATTCTTCCTTGAAGCGAATGGTAATCATTCCCTTATCTTTATCATGTTCAACCTGTGTTTCAGCTGTTAAGTCTGTCCCTGCCTTGATAACACGACCGTCTTTCAATCGGATATCAACCTTGGCAAGAACTTTATAATTTCCAGTGTATTGATCACCTTTTTGGTCATAATCATCTACAAAACTATAGTCATTTAAGTCCTCAGAATGATTTTGTGGAATCAAACCACCGATTAAACGATAATTGAAGTACTGGTTCAACGGAATTGTTTGGCCATCGATATTGTCACTGCTTGGATCCATACTGATTGTCACATCTTTTTTAGGTGTGATTTTCGGTACATTATTGACAACTACTTCTGTAGCATAGCCATTTCCAAAATCAATTTGGTAGGCTTTGTTTTCATACTTACCACCCGTTTGACCAAATTCAGGTTTAACTGTCATCGGATCTGTGATGAGCAATGATTTTCCTGCTGCTACATAGTTCTTGTAGAATTCGGCTGGATTATCAGCTGAGAAGAGTTGGAAAGCACCTTTAACAGTGATGTTTGCTTTCTTCAACAGATCTTGAACCTTCTTAGGCGCAGCTTCTAAACTATCAAACTGTTGAACACTGATACCTGATACAAGATTGCCCTCTAGATCACGGATCTTAACCAATTCTGGTTGAAGGGTTAAGGCTTCTTCTGGATAATCATCCACATAGTAGAAACCATTTTGAATCGCTTCTTTAGAAGATTTATCTCCCTTGTATTGGTCCAAATCCCATGTGAGTTCATAGTAGTTCGTTGAACCAGCTAGAACTTCTTTGCCATCAATATTCACACCTTGCTTGTTCTTGTTAACTTTCAAAGGCTTGATGTAGTTGTTATTTGGATTGTCAGGGTCATTTGGTTTACCTGGAGTCGTTACACGAACAATATTTGACTTAACACCGTAGGCATCGTTGACTGTCAATGTAAAGTTATTTGTATAAGTCGCCCCATCATTCAAGACACGACCAACAACAGTTGGATATAGAGTTTCAAAGGATTTTGTCAAATCTGCATTGAAAGCAGCCAAGGTCTCCTCAGTAGCCTTAAAGGTTACAGTGTGACTAGCTTTGTCATAGCTTGTTTCAAAACCTTTGCTTGCAGCCTTGGTTGCTTCCAAATCAAACTGATAGCCAGTTGGAAGTGGATCTACCAATACAAACGAAGTTGTTTTTGGACGCCCTGCAGTTAAAGCTTCCGTTTTCAACTCAAACTTCACTACAGACTGCTTAGCAACTAGAGTACGGTCGATATCTACTCCATCCTCATTTTTAATTTCTTTATTAATCTGAGGTTGTGCAAATAGACGATTGTAATGGAAGTGAACTGTTGGCACCGCTGGTGGTGTTGGCAACTGCTTAGGAGTTGGTGCTACCGGCGGAGTTGGCAATGGATCATAATTTGGCTCTTCTGGTTTTGATGGCTCTGGTTGATCTGGAGTTTTTACCGGTGGAGTTGGCTCATTTTCATAGCTTGGTGCTACTGGAGCTGGTTCCAATGGTTTCTCTGTCTCATATGTTGGCTCTTCTGGTTTTGATGGCTCCGGTTGATCTGGAGTTTTTACCGGTGGAGTTGGCTCATTTTCGTAGTTTGGTGCTACTGGAGCTGGTTCCAATGGTTTCTCTGTCTCATATGTTGGCTCTTCTGGTTTTGATGGCTCTGGTTGATCTGGAGTTTTTACCGGTGGTGTTGGCTCGTTTTCATAGCTTGGTGCTACTGGAGCTGGTTCCAATGGTTTTTCCACCTCATAAGACGGTGCTTGCGGTGCAGTAGGTTCTACCGGTGGAGTTGGTTTTTCTTTTGTAATTTTCGGAACGTTGACGGCACGAATCTTACCATTGAGTGAGTACCAGATGTTTGGTCTTTTACCTGTATCAACCGCCATAACTGGATCAGAAGGAACTACTAGGGTCGCAGAAATGGCACCAACAGTAACACGGTTAGTTGAACCAGACATGCTGATTGCTCCTGCACCATACCAAGAGTTTGGAGCATCTGATGAATCCCAACCTGAACCAGGTTGACCATTTGGATACATAGTCCAACGAGATCCACCTTGGTCTTTTTTAAAGTTCAAGGTTTCTGTGGCATAAATCTTTCCGTCTTTTTCTCCAACAGATGAACCGGAAATTTTAATAAAGTTACCAGTGTAATCCTTGGCCATCTCAATAGAATTATTTTCTCTGTTTAGAGATGCTACTGAAAGAAGGGCATTGTCAAAATTAATTGGTTGGTCATTTTCATCATAGAAGGTAAATTCATTTTTAATGAAAATTGAAGTCCCTTTTTCAACATCACCAGTGTAAGCAGAAGCAAAGACACCCAAAGTTGGGTCACTAAAGATTCCCAACCAAACTTTTCCACTAGGATTTTTAAATTGAGAAGAAGGATCTACAGTATATTTGTAAACAATCTTAGAAATCTTTTTACCATTGTAGTATGAATTTTGAAGGTTGGTATAAGTTGCAGTTACGCTTTGCCCACGTTCTAGAAGAACAGAGCCCCATTTAACTTCTGTTTTATTCCCTACATTGGTGGTCCAGTCAGATTTGTCTCCAATATTACCATACAATTCCACCGAAGAAGCGGTAGCACCGTTTTCCAAGTTCTTGACATTTAGATTGTCTAACTGAAGATTTTTCTTGCCATATTGGACTGTGTCTTTCTTAAAAGCTTCATCAACTGCTGCTGCAGTGAGAAGTTTTCCTTCCGTTTTGAGATCAAGTTGAGCATTCGGTTCTAAATCGTAAACCAAGCTCTGAGCAGATGGCTTAGACAAGTAACCATCTTGATCTTTATTATTTTCAAGTTCTACAAGGGCCGCCTTAATTTTAGCCTGCTCATCTTTATAAGCCTGCAACTTAGCCGGATACTCAGCCAACTCTTTCTTATATTTGGCAAGATCAGCTTCATATTTAGCTAATTTTGCTTCATAGTCAGTTTTAGCCGCGGCATTCCGTTGCTTGATTTCTTCGTTTTCAGCTTGGAGCGCTGCATTTTTAGCTGTGTTTTCTTCAACAGCCTTCTCATAAGCTGCTTTAGCATCAGCATTAGCTTTTTGAACGCGAGCTAATTCCGTCTGATAAGCCGCTAACTTAGTTTGGTAGTCTGTTTCGTTAGCTGCATTCGCTTGTTTGACTGCTGCCAAGTCTTTTTCGTATTGTGCTATTTTAGCCTCATAAGTTGCCTTGGCTGTTTCATTTCGTTGTTTAATAGCTTCATTTTCAGCTTGGATAGCATTGTTTTTAGCTGTGTTTTCTTCAACAGCCTTTTCATAGGCTACTTTTGCATCAGAATTAGCCTTTTGAACACGTGCCAATTCTGTTTGATAAGCTGCTAATTTAGCTTGATAATCAGCATCATTATCCTCTTTAGCTTTCTTAATAGCTGCAAGGTCTGCTTCATACTGCTTCATCGCTGCTTCATAATTCGCTTTTGCAGTTTCATTACGCTGTTTAATAGCTTCATTTTCAGCTTTAAGCGCTTCGTTTTTAGCTGTGTTTTCTTTTACTGCTTTATCATAAGCCTCTTTAGCTTCAGCATTAGCTTTTTGTACTCGAGCTAATTCTGTCTGGTAAGCTGAAAGTTTATTTTGATAATCCTGTTGACTATCTTCGTTTGCTTTTTTGACAGTTGCTAAATCTTTTTGATATTGTGCTAGCTTAGCCTCATATTCTGCTTTAGCTGTTGCATTAGCAGTGTTGATTTTTTCAACTTCTTCTTGATGACTTTTTAGATCTTTTTGGTACTTGTCATCCGCTGCTTTGTTTTCAGCATTGATTTTATCTGTTTCAGCCTGATGAGCTGCGACTTCTTTTTTATATGCTTCAGTTGTTGTCTTTACTTCTTCAGCCTGTTTAGCATAGTCGCTTTTAATCTCATCTTGTTTTTGAGCATTCTCTGTAGCAGTTGTGGCTGTTCCTTTGTCTTTTGTTTCATCTTGAACTACCTTAACTCCTGCAGATTTTGCATCGGCAACTGCTTTATCCAAATCAGCTGATGATACTTCTACTGGCAAAGCTGAGTCTTTAGAACCAGCCTTAGCTTGGCTTTCTTTGGCAACTTGGCTCATTTCACCCTGAGCTTCAGGTAGATTTGTGGCTGGGTTCCCTGTAGTAGCTACCTCAACTGTACTTGTACTAGTTGTCTCTGTAACTTCATCAGCAAATACTGCTTTGTCTGCAAAAGCAATCAAAGCAGTTCCTAAAACAGCACCACACAAAGTTTTCGCAACTTTGCTTTTACGAAATCCATAGACTTCTTTTTTATTTTTCATTATAATCCTTTTCCTTATCTAAATTTAGTCGTTACTTCTTATACTAGCACTTTACAAGGCAGGATGCAAATATTTACTCTTTTTTTTATTTATAGAAAAATTCCACCTATTTATAAATTAAATTAAAAAGAAGATGGTCACACCATCTTCCTTTAGTTAAACTATTTATTTTTCAGTCAAAGCTGCCAATCCTGGAAGAACTTTACCTTCAAGGAGTTCCATTGATGCTCCACCACCAGTAGAGATCCATGAGAACTTGTCTGCACGACCAAGGTTGATGGCTGCAGCAGCTGAGTCACCACCACCGATGATTGATTTCACACCTGGTTGTTTCACGATAGCGTCCATGACACCGATTGTACCAGCTTGGAAGTCAGGGTTTTCAAATACACCCATAGGTCCGTTCCATACAACTGTTTTTGCACCAGTCAAAGCTTCGTCAAATTTAGCGATAGATTTAGGACCGATATCCAAACCAAGGAAGCCTGGGTCTACTGCTTCACCTTCAGTGTCTTTCACTTCAGTGTAGTCAGCAAATGCGTTTGCTTCTTTTGAGTCAACTGGCAAGATCAATTTGCCGTTTGCTTTTTCAAGAAGAACTTTCGCAACATCCAATTTATCTTCTTCTACAAGTGAGTTACCGATTTCGATACCTTGAGCTTTGTAGAATGTGTAAGTCATCCCACCACCGATAAGCACTTTATCAGCTTTTTCAAGCAAGTTTTCGATAACACCAATCTTGTCAGATACTTTTGAACCACCAAGGATCGCTACGAATGGACGTTCTGGAGCTTCAACTGCTTCTTGGATGTAGGCAATTTCGTTTTCAAGAAGGAAACCAGCAACTGCTTTTTCAACGTTTGCTGAGATACCAACGTTAGATGCGTGTGCACGGTGAGCAGTACCGAATGCATCGTTTACGAAGATACCATCTCCAAGTGAAGCCCAGTATTTACCAAGTTCAGAATCGTTTTTAGATTCTTTCTTGCCGTCAACATCTTCGAAACGAGTGTTTTCAACCAAGAGAACTTGTCCATCTTCAAGAGCGTTAACAGCGGCTTCCAATTCAGCACCACGTGTAACACCTGGGATAAATTTAACTTCTTGTCCCAATTTAGCAGCCAAGTCAGCAGCTACAGGAGCAAGTGATTTACCTTCTTTGTCTGCTTCTTCTTTTACACGTCCAAGGTGAGAGAAGAGGATTGCACGTCCACCTTGTTCAAGGATGTACTTGATAGTTGGAAGAGCTGCAGTGATACGGTTATCATTGGTAATCACGCCATCTTTAACAGGTACGTTGAAGTCAACACGAACGAGAACTTTTTTCCCTTTCAAGTCAACGTCTTTAACAGTCAATTTTGCCATTAGATATGACTCCTTCTTTTTTTATACGTGTTAATTATATCACAAAATCCGCAAAAGAGATAGAAAAACCCTAAACTTTTCTTGTTCATTCTTCTATCTATTAACCTAAAAACCTAGGATTGCAGTGCGGGAAATAGTAATCTTCACATAATTCGGTTGGAATATTTTAGGCGAATTTCTTGATTGATCTGCCTAATTACTTCTACACTATCCTTTTTCTAAGATTTTAATCCTTAATATTCTAAACTCTACAGTCCTTCTTTTTGAATTGCTGGGTTTCTTATTATACAATATAACTAAAATAATTTCTTCAGTTTGTGCTATTTGAGATTAAAAGAAGGGGAATTGCTACGATGAAATTAGAAAGACTAATCTATATTTTACTGTCTCTTTTGAATAAGAAGAGAATAACAGCTAAAGAGATCGCAGAGAGGTTTGAAATATCTACTCGAACTGTATATAGAGACATGGATACACTCAGTTTAGCGGGGATCCCAATCTATTCGGAACGTGGAGATAAGGGAGGTTTCTATATACCGAGCGACTATAAGATAGACAGAAACTTTTTCACTGAGGAAGAGAGACAGTTTATCATTAATATGAGCCAAAATGTTAGTAAAATCGTTGGTCATTCAAGTCTTGACAGTATCGAACACAAGCTGTCTTCTCAAGAAATTACAAGAGCAAACAGTCCTTTTTACTTTGATCTCAGTTCCTGGACTCTTAATACAAATTATTTACTAGAAATTGAGGAAGCGATACAAACTGAACAGATGATTTCTTTTTCTTACTATTCGAAAAAACAAGAGAAAAGTCAGCGAACAGTTATTCCATACAGATTGATCTATAAACTGAATGCTTGGTATGTTATCGGTTACTGCTTAGAAAAATTAGATTTTCGTATTTTTAAATTAACTCGAATTCGTGAACTAGAACTAGTGGAGATAGAAGATAAACCATTCGATTATCCACGTTTATCTCAAGAAAAGTTAGAGCTTTTTTTAAATCCCCCAAAACATAAAGTGGAGGGGCAAAGAGAAGAAATCGAACTAGTTTTTACAAGATTTGCACTTCCAAAAATCTACGATTACTTCACGGAAGAAGAAATCAGAGTCGAGGACGAAATAATAAAAGTTCAGGCATTTAGAGCTTTAACTCCTTCGTTTTTTGATTTACTATTAAGTTTTGGTTATCAAGTAAAGGTCGTATCTCCAAGTCACTTACAAAATCTACTGGTCAGTACTCTCAAAAAAAATCTTCAGCAATATGACAACCTGTAGTCATATTTCCTTTTGTATACTCTTAAGTGGGCAAAATATTTCGTGATATTCATCATAGCCCAATTATTTTACAGGAGGTTCCAAATGGATACAAAAACACTTGCAGAAAGCTATTTTACGGCAGTAAATGAGGGAGGCTGGGAAGATTTCGTAGCTGAAAACTTTGACTATGGCATGTGCGATAGTATAGAAATTCGACAAGGACGTGATGTTTATTTGCAAGGCGCAGGCCAATTCTATGCTTTGAGCCAGCATCTTGAAGTGAAGCAATTACTTGTTGATGGTCGAGCAGTCTCAGCTTTAAATCGCTACCGTCTACATTCTCCTCAAGGAAAAGAACTAGAGCTGGATGTCGCAGAATTTCTGAAATTTGATGAATTTGATAAATTAGTTGCATCCAATATTTATTTCGACACCTATCGTTTCCAAAAATTTATCCAAGGAATTGAATAACAAAAATCTAGCTTCAAATTTACTCTTCAATTTCAAAACTAAAAACAAGGCCTGACTAATCTACAGTCAAACCTTGTTTTTTATTTTTATGAGAAAATCCAAGATTCGTAAATCTGATTAGTTTTCTCTCTTCTTTCCAGCAAGCAAGCCGTAGCCACTCATTAGTCCGAGAAGTCCCAGCGCTACTAGACTAGCATCTCTTGTCGCTCCCGTATTTGGCAGCTCTTTACTTACTTCTTCAACTTTTGCTGGTGCTGCTGAAAGAGCTTGATCCCTTGTTTGTGAGACTTGATCCTCTTTCGTTCCTACTTCAACAATTTCTGGAAGGGCTTCCTTGAGAACCTCAATAGAATGAAGAGTGCGTTTGCTCTGACCATCAACTTCTACAAAGCGACGAACTTGACCTTCCACACCTGCTTGAATTAGCTGGCGTTGTCCTTTGAGAAGGGCTGCATTTGGTCGTTCCTGATGTTCGAAGGAAACTGTTCCCTCTTCAACTTCCAGTTTCGGAGTTTCTAGAACTAAATCTTTCACACCTTCAGCTGGTTGGTTGCTTGATAGAACTTTTGTACCAACTTCGGTGATTTCTGGGATTGCTTCCTTGACTACCTCAGTCGAACGAAGAGTGCGTTTGCCTTGGCTATCTACTTCTACAAAGTGGCGAACTTGGCCTTCAACTCCAGCTTGCACAACACGGCGTTGTCCTTTGAGAAATTCGGAGTTTGGTCGCTCCTGACGTTCATAGGCTGTTGTTTCAGTTTCAATAACTAGTTCAGGGAGGGCCTCAACCGTCGGGGCCACTTCATTTGGATCCATGCTACCAACATGATGGCTTTCTTCTGCAGGAGCTAGTTTCTTATTCAACTTTTCTTTCATGTCCGCAAAAGCTTGTGGAGTTGGTATCTCTGAAGCCAACAAAGTTTCTGCTTGTTCAATCAACTCAGCTTTAGGATCTTTTTCACGAACGGATTCGAGCAAGCCTTCCAATTCTTCTCTAGCAGTCTGATAACGTTGATTTCCATCCAAGGCTGTCCCTGCTTGTTTCAACTCATTCAAAGCTTTGTTGACCTCTTCTTGACTAGCATCATGGTTTTCTGCAACAGCTTTCGCTGCATTGAGCTTCTCTACTAGTACAGCTTGTTTGTCCTCACTTGAGAAGGTATAGGCAAGGGTTGACTGGCGACCTTGGGCAGCAGTGATTTCTTGTTTGAGGTACTCATCGTTGACAGCTGCTTTTGGAGAAACCAAGACATCGAACTCAGCTGTGTGTCCCTTGTAATGAAGGGTCAAGGTCTGACGACCAGTCTTTTGAGCATCGTAGCCCGTAATTTCAACACCTTGATCTGTGAAGGCACGGCTTTCTTCTGTCTCATCATCATAGAGAACTCCGAAACGACCTTCTGCAAGATCCAGTTGCTCTCCTACTAGATATTCCGTTTTCGGTTTCTGAGTAATGTACAGACCTGCTACTTCCTTTAGTTTTCCTTCATCTTGACCAGTAACTTGTACCTTCAAGTCACCGCTTACTGAAAGTCCAAGATAGCTAACTGTGAGCTTTTGTTCCCCTTTTTGATGAGCGTCGTATCCAGAAACAGTCACACCTGAGTGAGTAAGGTTAATCAGCTCGTCTGCTTGCCCCCCTTCGTATTGAACACGGAGAGTGCCGCCTCTAAGGTCAAGTTTTTCTCCCTCTTTGTAAACTGTCTTCTTAGGTCCTTTTTCGAGACTAACTGCAGCAATTTTTCTTTCATCCTGTGGAATCGCTACAGCCAAGGTGTTACTGATTTCTTTGCCAGGTAGTTGAGTACGATAGTAGAGGAGAGTTGGTTGCTTGTCAAAGCCCAATGGTGCTGTTGCCAAGTCGCCTCCAGTATCAGACTTCAAAGTTGCAATCGGTGTTTGTGAATCTGCCTTGTCGTAAACGGTGATAGTTGCACCCGCTGGAACATCAGAGAAGCCTAGTTGAACTTGATGGTTTCCAAGTGAACGGGCAGCCACCTTAGCCATTGGAATATTTTGACTTTCTGTGTCCAGGGTTTCATACATCTTCCAGTTGTAGATACGAATGGCCTTCCAAGGTGTTCCGTTATCTGAAGTGATAACTTTTAGACGCCAGTCTTGAGCGGTGATTGGTTTGTCAAGAGTGATATCTGTCACGTGTGCTTTGTTGCCACGAACTTCCTTAGCTAGTTTCCACTCGCCATCTGTATCCTTGTAGTAAAGATCAAAGTCCTTGGTGTTCATCAAACCGTCGTTTACGGATTCTCCACCAGCTCCTGCATGATCCATGACCCATCTAACAACGGTACGTGGCTTGGTCAAGCGAATATCCACACTACCGCTCAATTGTCCTGAAGACCACTTGTCTGACAGACTTGTAATCGTACCGTTCAACATACCTTCAATACCTTCTCCACCTTCAGTATTTGGGAAAGTGCTACCAATAACCTTTGCACCTGGAACGATATTTTCAGCTAAAGGTCTTGGAAGAGTCGTATCCTGAACTGTCATCCCCCAGTTAAAGGATGCCGTCGCAGCTTCGGAACGAAGGCCATTTTTACCAACTGCAACGACTTTCAGTTCCTGAGTCGTACCAGTCGCATTAGCAGAACGGCTAACTTTTGGCAAGTAGATGGTTGAAGCAGATGATCCTGTCAACAAACGCCAGTTATCTCCATCTTTTTCGTAGACTTCATAGAAATCTGCATCTTGGTTACCCGCAAACTGGACCACTGCTTCAGCTTCTTGGGCATTTTTAAGAGATTGTTTCACCACAGATAGCCCCGTCGGTGCCTGTGGTGCTTGGTGATTATCCGAAATTGTCAATTGACCTAGGTTAAACTGATAATCTTTTACAGCTCCTTCATGCTCAAAGAAGAGTTTGACTGCATAGATTGTTTTACCTGCTAGTGAGCTAAGGTCAAATTCTTCATTCTTCCAGTTATCAGAGAGAGTCAGTTCTTTCCATGCAGCTGCATCCTCAAATTTGTAGTCTGGTGTTGTAGAGAAGGCCATATAAACTTTAGAGCCTTTTCCTCCCTTGTGGGCAACACGAAGTTTGGTTTTCTCTGTTACTTCTAGTTTGGTAGAATACAAATTCACATCCTGGTCCGTCTTACCAGCTACATCGCCTGAGAATTTAAGGGAGTTTCCTCCATTATAGGCATCTGTAAAGTCATATTCTGCACGAAGTTTTTCCCCTGTTGAAGTCTGCCACCAGCGCCATGTTGGCAAGACACCAGAAACAGAACGGTAGTTCCACTCAGAATCCTTAGAAACTTTGCCGTCTACAAACCATTTTCTACCATGACCTGTATTAAAGGAGGTCATGAAGGTTCGACCTACTGCTGGTGTACGGTCAGCAACTAAATTGGCAATTCCATACCACTCTTTATCTGCTGGTTTTTGAGCCGTTGGATCTCCTTGGTAACCTGTAAAGAAGATGTCTTCGTTCTTGTGGTAGTCTTCGCCTGTTTTTCCTAGACTGGTAATCGTATCTGGTGCAAAAAGTCCAAGTGACAAACGCAACTTGCCTTTTTCATCTAAGAGGGCATCCCATTTGACTTTGGTCTTATAAGAACCACCTTGTTGCAATTCCAAGCCTGCAAAGACATCATATTGACTACGTTCTAGCCATTTTGCCATCTCTACAGAGTAGTCATTCTTTTCCTTGTTCCAGTTGAAGTTGGCAAAGAATTGATCTGCAGGAACCTTGTCACCTTCTTTTTGCATGAACTGATAGTTGTATTCACCAAGGCCATCTTCGTGGTAACGACCATATTTGTAGGTCATGGCATCGTACCAAGCATACTTGATTGGATGGTTGACTTTAGCCGCGTATTCTTTTGTATAGAGCATGAATTGGCGCATTTTTTCACCAAGAGGTGCTACCAATTCCCCCGTTGTTTCTTGGTTGATGAAATAGCCATCAAAGCCATAGTACTTAGCAAGATCGACAAGTTTCCGTGCGATAGGGAAGGTGCCATCTGCGTCTTGTTTCAAGGCAGCTGCAAATTTCTCTTGGTCGGCAATGCTATTTGACCAGTTGAAAAAGAGTGTTCCATAAACGGGAACTCCGTTGCGGTGACCGGCATCAATGACATCTGGAGTTGGAACTAGACCTTCCCAGAAGACCATTGAATCCAAGTATTGCCAGTAATCAAAAGCGTAGGCCTTGAATTCTTCTCCACCTACAGAAGCGTGGTCTTTAGCCTTTGAGTTGGTATTTGCTAGCGCCTGAACCTTGGCTCTTCTGCTTGCTTTTTCATTGACCAACTGCCCTCTGTGGCGCTTGGCGAGTTCAACTGATGAACGGTTAATAGGATCATCCTCACGCGCACCCGGTTCCCATTTCAACAAATCATCCCAAGTATCAAATTTGATTTCTTTTGGTCGGAGACTCTTTTCTTCATTTTTAGGAACGTCTGCTAAAGTCGGTTTGTCGGCTTTCTTCTCAGCCACTTGAGGAGTTTCCTCTGGTTTGACTTCTTCTTTTTCAGTTGGTTGAGCAGGTTTTTCAGTTTTATCTGTCGGAGCGGGTTTTGCCTCTTCTTTTTCATTAACCAAATCCGCTATTGCTGGAGTGTTTTCTGAAATTGGTTGCTCAGCTACTTTGTTCTCTGTTTCCGATAATTGTTTTTCGATAGCTGCAGTATCTGGATTAGTTGTCTCACTAGTACTTGTAGCTTGGGCGCTCGTATTTGCAGCTGTTTCAGGGACTGCGACTTGTTCGGCAAGAGCTGGGCTCGCAAATAGAGCTGAACCAATCATCAAGGAACAAGCCCCGATTGACAGCTTACGAATACTGTAACGGCAACGTTTTTCAAAAAATAGATTTTTCATCTTATCCTCCTAATAAAATATAAAGTAAGCGCTTTACTTTTTGATAAAAAGTAACTGTTCTCAGTGCACACCACCAGAACAGGATCATCTTCATTTTATCCTATATGAAAGCGATGTCAATCTATTTAACATAAAAACTATAACTAGGATAATAATCAGTAAAATTTGGACACAATCCTATAAATCATCTATCTTAAAGGGAATCTATCTCTCATTTTAAAAGAAAGTTCTTGTTTCTTATGAAAATTTCAGCTAAACACTTGTGAGATTTACTTTTATCCTTTAAAATAGAATAGGAGAAATTCCGTTATTATTTTCCGGAGGAAAAAGAAATGTCCATTAATTGGCAGGAAATTTTATTTCACTTTTTAGGAGGTCTAGGACTGTTTTTGTACAGTATTAAGACCATGGGAGACGGTTTGCAACAAGCTGCTGGAGATCGCCTTCGTTTTTACATTGACAAGTACACTAGCAATCCCTTTTTAGGTGTTCTAGTCGGGATTGTCGTGACTGCCCTCATTCAGTCAAGTACAGGGGTTACAGTTATCACGGTCGGACTGGTCAGCGCTAGTCTTCTCACTCTTAGACAGGCTATCGGAATTATCATGGGAGCCAACATCGGAACCACCGTTACTTCCTTTATCATCGGTTTCAAGCTTGGCGAGTATGCTTTACCCTTGATTTTCCTTGGAACCATGTTCCTCTTCTTTACAAAAAACAGAACAGCAAACAATATCGGGCGCATCCTGTTTGGTGTTGGGGGAATCTTCTACGCCCTTAACCTCATCAGTGCCGGTATGAGCCCACTTAAAGATTTACCACAATTCAAGGAATATATGGTAACCTTGGGACAAAATCCTATTTTAGGAGTGGTAGCTGGTGCAGTGATTACCGTCCTCATCCAGGCTTCCTCAGCTACAATTGGGATTTTGCAAGGCCTCTATGCAGGTGGCTTCCTTGACCTTAAAGGTTCCCTACCAGTTCTTTTCGGAGATAATATCGGGACAACCCTAACCGTGATCATCGCAGCAGCTGGAGCCAATGTCTCAGCGAAACGCGTTGCGGCAACCCACGTTACCTTTAACGTTCTAGGAACTATTCTTTGCTTAATCTTATTAGGCCCCTTTACTGCTATGATCGAGTACTTCCAGGCACTCCTTCACCTCTCACCTGAGATGACCATCGCCTTCTCGCACGGTGCCTTTAACGTAAGTAACACCATTGTACAATTTCCATTCATCGGAGCCTTGGCCTACTTTGTTACCAAGCTCATCCCTGGTGAAGACGAGGTTGTCAAGTACGAGCCCCTTTATCTCGACGAGCAACTTATCCAGCAATCTCCTTCTATCGCTCTAGGAAATGCTAAAAAAGAACTTTTGCACTTAGGGAACTATGCAGCCAAAGCTTTTGACCTTTCTTATACCTATATCATCGGTTTGGATGAAAAGGTAGCTGAAAAAGGGCACAAGACAGAGGAAGCCATCAACACCATCGATGAAAAACTCACTCGTTACCTCATCAGACTCTCAAGCGAATCCTTGAGTCAAAAGGAAAGCGAAGTCTTGACCAACATCCTGGATTCATCTCGTGATTTGGAACGGATTGGGGACCACGCAGAAGGCTTGCTCAACCTAACAGACTACCTCCAACGTAAGAATGTTCAGTTCTCTGATGCTGCTTTGCAGGAATTGGCGGATATCTATCAAAAAACTACTGACTTTATCAAGGATGCCCTTGATAGTGTGGAAAACAATGATATTGAAAAAGCTCAAAGTCTGATTGAACGCCATAAAGAAATCAACAATATGGAACGCGTTCTCAGAAAGACCCACATCAAACGCCTTAACAAGGGTGAGTGTTCTACACAAGCTGGAGTCAATTTCATCGACATCATTTCCCACTACACTCGTGTATCTGACCACGCTATGAACCTAGCTGAAAAGGTCATTGCTGAACAAATCTAAGTACCAAGAAGCTATCCTGAATAGGATGGCTTTTTCTTCTCCTCATCAAAAATTCCTTTTGTAGCATATAGAAAAATGCTTTGATTCACAATGGAATCAAAGCATTTTAAAGAGTTCTCCAAACATGATAGCAGAAACTGCAGTGCCCCTATACTTGGCTTCTTCTCTTTTGATAAAGCGCGCCAAGTTGATCAATTCAGGTGCTGGGTGCTTGGGATTTAGAAGCAATTCACGGGTGACCAGTCCTGAGAGTCGGACTGCTAGTAATTGCTCATTTGTAGTGGGTAGTTTTTTAGCAGTCTCTAAGAGAGCAGCAACTAAATCTTCACTCAAACCCTGACGAGCATGGTTGTAGAGATCTCTTATAAGGCTTTCTAGGTTTGGTTCTGCCATCCCGACCACCTCCCTTATGCTTAATAATGTTTAATCAAATCAACCGTTGAACGATCCAATTTTTTCACCAAGGCTTGCAAGAAAGCTTGGGCTTCTAAGAAGTCATCCATCGCGTAGAGAGTTTGGTGAGAATGGATATAACGGGCACAAACACCGATAGTTGTAGATGGGACACCACCATTTTTCAGATGAGCTGCTCCAGCGTCTGTTCCACCTTTCCCACAGTAGTATTGGTACTTGATACCTGCTTCTTCAGCCGTTGTCAAAAGGAAATCCTTCATACCTGGGAGGAGCAAGTGACCTGGATCATAGAAACGAATCAAAGTTCCATCCCCAATCTTGCCTTGACCACCATAAACATCACCAGCAGGTGAACAGTCAACTGCCAGAAAGACTTCTGGGTCAAACTTGGTTGTGGAAGTATGAGCACCACGCAGACCAACTTCTTCTTGGACATTAGAACCAAGATAGAGTTCATTTCCCAGTTTTTGACCTGACAAGGCTTCTGCTAGCTCGCTAATCATAAGAACACCATAGCGGTTGTCCCAAGCTTTTGAGATGATATTTTTTTCATTGGCTGTCAAGATAGCGGAACTATCAGGGACAATGGTGTCACCAGGACGGATGCCAAAACTTTCTGCCTCAGCCTTGTCTGCAAAACCACCATCAAAAATGATATCAGAAATAGCTGGCATGGTTGGCCCACCTGTTCCACGTGTCAAATGTGGAGGGACAGAACCTGAGATCACAGGAATTTCACGACCATCACGAGTAAAGAGTTTAAAACGTTGACTGCTGACCACCATAGGGTTCCAACCACCGATTTCAACGACACGGAAGGTACCATCTGGCCTAATCTCACTGACCATAAAACCAACTTCGTCCATGTGAGAAGCGACCAAAACACGCGGTGCATCCGTAGCTTCTGAATGCTTGATACCGAAAATACCACCTAAGCCATCTGTCACTACTTCATCCACGTGCGGTGTCAACTTTTCACGAAGATAAGTCCGAACAGGCGCTTCGTGGCCTGAGATCGCAGCAAGCTCTGTTACTTCTTTGATTTTTGAAAATAATGTTGTCATATCAGTTCCTTCTTTCTGTCCTCCATTTTACCACTTTTTATAGGAGAAGGATAGTAGGAAATTGGATTAGTTTTTACTAGTTTATCCTATAAAATAGAGGGATAGATATTATTTCAGAAATTTTTCTTTCTTTTTACATTAAATTGTCAGAAAATTTATTGACAGATTAAAAAATCGTGTTACATTATCTCCAAGGGTATTTTTATACCAAATCTACATGAAAGGATGGGGCATGAAACTCTCTCATATTTTAACAGGCTTACTTCTACTCCTGGTCTTTCTCTCCATTACCATTGGAACCAGTGATTTTTCTTGGGAAAAATTCTTTGCTTTTGACCAACAGACTTGGCTTCTCTTTCAAGAGTCGCGTCTTCCAAGAACCATCAGTATTCTCCTTGCAGCCTCCAGTATGAGCATGGCAGGACTCCTCATGCAGACCATTACTCAAAATCAATTCGCTGCTCCAAGTACAGTCGGAACCACAGAAGCCGCTAAACTGGGAATGGTGTTAAGCCTCTTTGTCTTTCCGTCTGCGAGTCTGACCCAAAAGATGCTCTTTGCTTTTGGCTCATCCATTTTATTTACCCTCTTCTTCCTGGCCTTTATGACTATTTTTTCTGTAAAGGAAAGGTGGATGTTGCCCTTGATCGGGATCATCTATAGTGGGATTATCGGTTCTGTCACAGAAGTTATCGCCTATCGTTTCAATCTGGTTCAGAGTATGACTGCTTGGACCCAGGGCTCCTTCTCCATGATTCAGACTCATCAGTATGAGTGGCTCTTCTTAGGCCTCATTATCCTGATAGCCGTTTGGAAATTATCCCAAACCTTCACCATCATGAATCTGGGCAAGGAAACCAGTGAGAGTTTAGGGATTTCCTACTCCCTACTTGAAAAGCTGGCCCTCTTTCTAGTGGCGCTAACGACAAGTGTCACCATGATTACCGTGGGTGCCTTGCCATTTCTCGGGGTCATCGTTCCCAATCTTGTCCGCAAGCGCTATGGAGATAATCTGAGTCAAACCAAACTCATGGTCGCTCTGGTCGGCGCCAATCTGGTTCTGGCCTGCGACATCCTCTCTCGAGTCTTGATTCGGCCCTATGAGCTGTCTGTCAGTCTCCTACTAGGAATCATCGGTAGCCTCGTCTTTATCCTACTTCTCTGGAGAGGAGGACAAAAGGATGCAGTTTAAAAGCAAACATACCAAGCTCTTCTGCCTTCTCATTATTCTGGCCATCGGAGCTTGTCTCCTCTACTTTTGGCCCATCACTAACCTGTCTGCCTTTGCCTGGAAGCTACGTTCCCAAAAAATCATCGTTTATCTCTTGGTAGCCATCGCGACTGGAATTTCGACCATTAGTTTTCAAACCCTGACGGAAAATCGCTTTATAACACCAAGTATTTTGGGAATCGAATCCTTCTATGTCTTGCTACAAACCCTGCTACTGATATTTGAAAGTAAATTTCTACAGTTTGGAAAGTCTCCTATCTTAGAATTTCTAGTCTTACTTCTGCTTCAATCCCTCTTCTTTCTCGCCTTACAAGGCTACTTGAAGACGCTGATGAAGCAAAATCTGGTTTTCATTCTGCTAATCTGCCTAGCCCTGGGAAGTCTCTTTCGAAATATCAGTACCTTCCTCCAAGTCCTGATGGATCCAAATGAATACGATAAACTGCAGAACAGTCTCTTTGCTTCCTTTCAGCATCTCAACACTTCCATCCTAGCCATCGGTTCTCTGATCATCCTCGCCTTGACAATCTTTTTATTTCGAAAAGCAGTCGTTCTGGATGTCTTGCACCTGCAAAGAGAAACGGCTCAGATACTTGGACTCGATGTTGAAAAAGAACAGAGAGAACTCCTCTGGGGCATCGTGCTCTTGACCTCAACAGCGACTGCCTTGGTAGGGCCTATGGCCTTCTTCGGCTTTATGCTGGCCAATCTCACTTACCTGATTGTCAAAGATTATCGGCACAAGTTGCTCTTTATCCTAGCCATTCTGATTGGATTTATTAGTTTGACCTTGGGGCAAGCCCTCATCGAACGAGTCTTTGCACTGGAAATTCGCATCAGCATGATCATCGAGAGTGTGGGTGGTCTCTTATTCTTTATCTTACTTTACAGGAGGGCGCGTCGGTGAAACTGGAAAACATTGACAAATCCATTCAAAAACAGGATATTTTGCAAGACATTTCCCTTGAAGTCAGTCCTCAGAAACTGACAGCCTTCATTGGTCCAAATGGTGCTGGAAAATCAACTCTTCTCTCTATCATGAGCAGACTGACCAAGAAAGATCAGGGAATTCTCAGTATCAAAGGCCGTGAAATCGAGAGTTGGAATTCGCAAGAACTGGCCAAAGAACTCACCATCCTAAAGCAGAAGATCAATTACCAAGCCAAATTGACTGTAGAAGAACTGGTCAGTTTTGGACGTTTTCCCTACAGCCGTGGTCGACTGAGAGCAGAAGACAGGGAAAAAATCCGAGAAACTCTGGACTATCTGGAACTGACCAACTTAAAAGACCGCTACATCGATAGTCTGTCTGGTGGACAGCTCCAACGTGTCTTTATCGCCATGGTACTAGCTCAGGATACAGACTTTATCTTGCTAGACGAACCGCTCAATAATCTCGATATCAAGCAAAGCGTCAGCATGATGCAGATTCTCAAGCGACTGGTGGAGGAACTTGGCAAAACCATTATCATCGTCCTCCACGATATCAACATGGCTAGCCAATATGCGGATGAAATTGTTGCCTTCAAGGACGGTCAAGTTTTTTGCAAGGGAACGACTGCTCAAATCATGCAGGCTGACCTGCTCAGTCAACTCTATGAGATTCCCATCACGCTGGCGGATATCAATGGCAAAAAGATCTGCATCTATAGCTAGCTATTCTGAACTCATGTTAGAGAGCCCTCTGTCTCTTAGCTAACAAGCCTATCTAAGAGCCCCCTACATCGTTATCACATTTTAAAAAGGAGAAATCATGAAAACATCCCTTAAACTTTATCTCACCGCCCTAGCGGTTAGTTTCTTGCTCTTACTTGGTGCATGTAGTACAAATACAAACTCAAGTACCAGCCAGACGGAGACCAGCACTTCTACTCCAACAGAAGTGACCATTAAAAGCTCACTAGACGAGGTTAAACTGTCAAAAGTTCCTGAAAAGATTGTGACCTTTGACCTCGGTGCTGCGGATACTATTCGCGCTTTAGGTTTTGAAAAGAATATCGTCGGAATGCCTACAAAAACTGTTCCGGCTTACCTAAAAGATCTTGCAGGAAATGTCAACAATGTGGGTTCCATGGTTGAGCCAGACCTAGAAGCCATTGCCGCCCTTGAACCGGATTTGATTATCGCTTCACCACGTACCCAAAAGTTCGTAGACAAGTTCAAAGAAATTGCTCCAACTGTCCTCTTTGAAGCTGGAAAAGAAGACTACTGGACTTCTACCAAGTCTAATATCGAATCCCTAGCAAGCGCCTTTGGTGAAACTGGTACGCAGAAAGCCAAGGAAGAATTGGCTAACCTGGACAAGAGCATCCAAGAAGTCGCTACTAAAAACAAAAGTTCTGACAAAAAAGCCCTTGCTATCCTCCTCAATGAAGGAAAAATGGCTGCCTTTGGTGCCCAATCTCGTTTCTCTTTCTTGTATCAAACCTTGAAATTCAAACCAACTGATACTCAATTTGAAGACTCTCGACACGGACAAGAAGTCAGCTTTGAAAGTGTCAAAGAAATCAATCCTGACATCCTCTTTGTCATCAACCGTACCCTTGCCATCGGTGGGGACAACTCTAGCAACGATGGCGTCCTAGAAAATGCCCTCATCGCTGAAACTCCTGCTGCTAAAAATGGAAAAATTATCCAACTAACACCAGACCTCTGGTATCTAAGCGGTGGTGGTCTTGAATCAACCAAACTCATGATTGAAGACGCTCAAAAAGCTTTGAAATAAACAAGAAAACCCGACATCAAATGATGTTGGGTTATTTTTTTTCTTGATTTCGTCTGAGTGAAAAGTGGTCTGGCACAGGATCTTTGCCTATTTTCGACCAAGGATGACAACGCAAAATCCGAGCCAAGCCCATCAAAACACCCTTGAAACCATGTTTTTCAATAGCCTGGATCATGTAGTTGGAACAAGTAGGCTCAAAACGACAAGAGGGTGGAAAGGCTGGTGAGATAAAACGTTGGTAAAAGCGTACTGGTGCTATTAAGATTCGTTTCATTATTTCTTGGTTACAGCCATAGTGTGTAGTTGGCTGATTTCTTTTTTATTAAGGCGACGGGATTCTCCTGGACGAAGACCTGTCAAGTCTAGGTGTCCAAAACGTGTCCGAGACAACTTATCCACTTGAAGACCGACAGCTTCAAACATCTTTTTAACCTGATGGTTACGTCCTTCATGGATGGTCAACTGTACCACAGAGCGATTTTTAACTGGATCCACTTTGAGAATTTCATAAACAGCTGGCTTGGTTTTCTTGCCATCAATCTCAAGACCACGGGTCAAGGGGCGGAGATTATCCTTATTGGCCACACCTTTAACACGCGCGACATAGACCTTATCAATCTCATTACGTGGGTGAATCATCTCATCCGTAAAGTCCCCATCATTGGTCAAAATCAAAACACCGGATGTATCCCAGTCCAAACGTCCCACAGGGTAAATGCGTTCTTTTACATTGGGCAAGAGGTCCACAACAGTCTTACGGCCCTTGTCGTCTGTCACACTGGAAATCACTCCACGTGGTTTGTTAAGCAGATAGTAGACCTTTTCTTCGTTGTAGATAGGTTGACCTTCCACTTCGACTTTATCACCAGACTTGATGGTCGTTGCGAGTTCACGCACTACCTGTCCGTTGACCGTTACCAAGCCTTGCTTGATCAACTCTTCTGCTTTTCTCCTACTGGCCACACCTGCGTGGGCAATATATTTATTGATTCTCATCTTCTTCTATCCTTTCACCAAATAATTGGCTTTCTTGCGCTTGAATCTCAAGCTCATCAATCACTGGCAATTCTTCCAAATGGTTAATTCCCATGTAATCTAGGAAATAATCTGTAGTCACATAGAGATTGGGACGACCCAACACTTCTTTTTTCCCGTCTTCTCGTATCAAATCAAAGGCCTGTAACTTTGCCAAGGCTCCACTCGAGTTAACCCCACGAATAGCATCAATCTCAATTCGGGTAATCGGCTGCTTGTAGGCAATGATGGACAAGGTCTCAAGAGCAGCCCGAGACAAACTTTGGTTGATGGGTGCCTTGGAGTATTCCTTCAAAATCGCTGCAAATTGAGGCTTGGTCACCAATCTGTATGCTCCCGCTGTCTCAATCAGGGACAAGCTCGAATCCTGGTCTTTCTCATACTTTTGGGCTAATTTTTCTAAACTCTGTTGGATGCCTGTCGGTGGAAGTGAGAGGAGTTCAGCCAACTGACGAACCCGAATCCCATCTTCACCTGCTACAAACAAGAGCGCTTCTATTTCTGCTAAAGTACTCATCTTTCCTCTCTATCAAGTCTAGCTTTGTGCCTCTTGACTTTCTTCCTTCTTTTCCATGAGATAGATATCTCCGAAACTCTCCTCTTGCACGAGGATCAATTCCTGAGTTTTGATTAACTCTAGGGTTGCCAAAAAGAGGGTAATAACCTCTTGAACATTCTGGGCTTCCTTGAACAAATCCTGCAAACGCAACTGGTCTCGTCCAGACAAGGACTCTTTTACGATGACCATCATGTCCTCAATCTTATACTCATCCCGCAAAATGGTCGTGTGATTCTGTGCGAACTCCTCTTTTTTCTTGGCTAGGATATTTGAAAAAGCCAAAAAGAGGTCAATGGTCGTCTTGTCATGTACAAGCTCTGCATCTTCGTAAATCAACTCTGTCGGCGCTTTGGAATAGTACTGAGCCCGATCTTGGTGCTTAGCCTCCAAGTGCTCACCCAGGAGTTTGAACTTGCGGTATTCTTCGATTTGAGAGAGAAGGTCCTGCTCCAGGTCATCCTCTAAGTCTGTCACTTCTGCTACCTTTGGCAAGAGCTTGCGGCTCTTGATTAGCATCAGCTGACTGGCCATAACCATATACTCGCCCGTTACTTCCAGACGCATGGCCTGCAGAGTTGAGACATAGGCTAGATACTGCTCGATGACTTCCGTAATGGGCACATCGTAGATATCCATCTGGTACTTAGAAACCAAGTGCAAGAGCAGGTCCAGGGGCCCTTCAAAATCTTTTAATTTAATATCCATTATCTATATTTTTCTAAGGTCAGGACTGTTTTTAATCCTAATTTTTTTGCAATTTCGTACAAATCGACCTTGTTTTCTATCTGTCTTAGAATGAACTGTTCCCGTAGGGCTTGGGCTGATAGTTCTGGGAAACCTTTCTCCTTGACAAAGGACTCCAGCTGACGAAAGGCCCACTGACGAGAATAGGCTTTCCCTCCCCTTTCAAAGAGATAGGTCTGCCCCATCAAGGGTTCCAATTCTGAAAGCAAGGTCCTAGGAATGGCTACAATCCTCTGTTGGGAAGCCTTGTTAATTCGCAACACCTGAAAATCCAGATTGATATCTGCAACCTTAAGGGCTAAAATCTCACTTGGCAAGAGCCCTATTTCCAAGATAAGAAGCGCCAGCAAGCGTCCTTCTGGATAATTACTTTCCTGCCAAAAAGAGTCTAGGTCTAGAATTTCTGGTTTTTCAATCTTCTTTTCAGCTTGTTTAGCTAATTCCAGACGGTAAAAACTGTCCACTTCTCCTTTTCGATAGAGAAAGTAGAGAAATTGGTTACAGGCCGAAAGTTTTCGCTTCTGGGCGCTGATTTTTAGATTGGCTAGCTGGGCTTGGTAAATCTTGAGACTAGTCTCAGAAATCCGTTCCCCTACCATGTCTAAAAATTGCTCCAAATCATACTTATAAGACTGCTTGGAATTGGCAGACAAGTCCTGTTTTTCCTCTAAAAAGGCTGAAATCCTATCTCTCATTTGCATCGAATCTCATATTCCTTACTAAAGTCATGCAAGAGGGCATTAACGGCCTTGAGGATGGACTTGCGCGTGATGATTCCTTGGAAAATTCCTTCACCATCTACGACTGGCAAGAAGGGTTCATCCACCAGTTTATGGAGGACTTCAGTGATGTTATAGTCTGGAGCGACGACTGCCACATCTGTCTTGGTCATATTAACGATGTCTGTCGTTGCCATCTGCTCATCCGTCAAACCTTGCTCCATTTGATAAGCCAAAATGTCTCTCAGCCCAATGGTTCCAACAAAGCGTTTGTCAAAGGTCACAACAGGGATACGGGTATAAGTGATTTGGCTCAACACTAAAATCGCATGATCAGCATTATGGGTATCAATCAAAGCTGCTAGATTCTCAGCGGGGGTAAGAAAAGTCTCTTCCTGCTCCAGTAAAAATGCTTCAAATTCCTTGGCAATCATCGAGCAAACTCCTTGGACAAGCCTGGATAAACCTCATGATCACGTGTCAAAAAGTCTACTTTAAAATAGCTGTCATCAATTTCCACACGGGCATAGAGGCATTCTCTGATGGTTCCTCTTGGTTGGCTGATGGAGCCTGGATTTAAAAAGAGTGTTTTGCCTTCCATCCAAGCATTTGGCACATGCAAGTGACCATAGAGACAGATATCGGCATCTTCTTCCTGAGCCCAGTAGTCCAACTTTTGAAAGTTGAAATTGATGTCAAACAAGTGTCCATGCGTCTGGATGATCTTGGTTGGACCAAGTTGAGTCACCAAACGTTCTGGATAACCAGCATAAAAGTCCATATTTCCTTTGACGACATGGATGCCTTCCCAGAGCGGAGAGTCTGGACGGAGTTCAGAGTCACCATCGTGAAAAATGGCATCGACTTTCCCCAGATAGCGATCACGAATTTCTTCCACAATCAAGCTATCTCCGTGGGAGTCACTCATTACAATGATGGTTTGCTTTGCCATGATGGAAATACCTCCAAAAGTTTCTTAACGGCTAAGGCACGGTGGGATTGGCTATTTTTTTCTTCAAGGGTTAATTCTGCTGCTGACTTACCTGTCTCTCCCACAAGGAAAAGCGGGTCATAGCCAAAGCCATTTTCCCCCTTGGGTTCAAAGTTGATATAACCTGGCCAGTCAGCTTCGACAACCAAGCTTTCCTTGTTTGGACTAGCTACGACTAGGGTTGTATGGAATTGAGCTGAGCGGTCCTTGAGTTCAAAGACCATGGCCAATTCGTGCAAGAGTTTGGCATTGTTTTCACGATCAGTTGCTCCTACACCAGCGAATCGCGCTGACCAGACTCCTGGCAAACCGCCAAGGACATCGACTTTGAGACCTGAGTCATCTGCCAAAACCATCTTTCCTGTTAATTGGGAAATAGTTTCTGCTTTAAGTCGAGCATTTTCTTCAAAGGTCATACCTGTTTCAGCTACTTCAGGCAGATCTGGATAGTCATTGAGATTTTCCACATCGTAGCCTAACTTGTCAAAGATAGCTCGGAATTCCTTGGTCTTGCCCTCGTTACGAGTCGCAATGAGCAGAGTTTCTCTAACCTTGCTAGTTTCAAAGAAGGCTTCTACATCGACTCCTTCTTTAGGCAATTCAACATGCAAAAGCTTTCCATCTTCAACCAAGAGCAGAGCACCCTGACGTTGGATGACTTCTAGATTACGGCCTGCTTCTGCATTTAAAATCTCAACGATAAAGGAGAGCAGACGAAAGTTAGAAGACCAGCGCATCACCGTTATCGTAATCGGAAAGCCGTTTTCCTCGTCACGAAAAATCCGCGCTAAATCCATAAAATCAAGCTCGAGAGGATCTTTGATAAGGCTATAGATGTCTCCATAGACATCCCATACACCGACATACCAGTCCTGGTCATCCTTGTATTCATAAATTTTATTTGTCATAAAGTTACATGCTCCACATGAATCTCTTTTTCAAGCCATTCTGCTCCAATCTGGGCAAAACTTTGGCTATTGGCTGTTGTGTAAAAACGATGTTGAAGAGGTCCCGCATCTCGGCTACGATTGATTTCAAAATAGTTCAGCAAAACCGAGATATCCCGTACACACTCTGCCCCACTATCGATGAGCTGAACCTTTGGTCCCATAACATTTTGGATGATAGGGCGAAGGAGTGGGTAATGGGTACAACCCAAAATCAGGCTATCCACCTTGCCGACCAAGGGACGCAGGGTTTCATAGACCACTTTCTTAGTAACACTGGTTGACAGGGCACCAGACTCCACCAAGGGAGCAAGCTTGGGACAGGCCAAACTCTCCACCTGTAAATCCGGATCCAGATCATGGATTTTCTGACGGTAGATGTCTGATTGGACCGTCATGGGTGTTCCAATGACCCCGATTTTCCCACCTTGACTGGACTTGATAGCTGCCGAAGCTCCTGGCAAAATCACACCTAGGACAGGAATGTCTAGTTGGGCCTTGATTTCTTCCCAAACGACCGCAGTCGCAGTGTTACAAGCTATGACAATCATTTTGACATCCTTGGTCAAGAGAAAGTTGACCAACTGCCAAGTATATTCACGAATTTGCTCAGCAGGACGGGGACCATACGGCGCCCGTGCCGAATCTCCAATATAGACGATTTCTTCATGGGGAAGCTGGCGCATGAGCTCACGAACAACGGTTAAGCCCCCGACACCCGAATCCAAAAAACCAATTGGTCGATTATCCATACAGTCTTCTTTCTAGTCTTTTTTCTGATTGATAGTTCATCATAATTACTCGTCCTAAATGAACGGATAGACAGCTTGATAGAATGGCAACTGCCTCTCTCTTAATCATAATCAAATATCAATAGAATGCAAGGAAAAAGTCTTATCCTTGAGAACTATTGAACATAGTGAGAAGTCTGGAACTTTCATCCCAGACTTTTCCTATTTATTTCTTTTTGTTCTTAGCAAGGGCTGCTTTTTGTTGGCGGATGATTTGGTGGTAAACTTGTTGTACCTTGGCTTCGCTTGGTTTTTGACCATTTGCACTCAAGAGAGCACGAACTGCGTCAGCGTTCAAACGTGGGTTGTCAGCATATTTTTTTTCGATTTGCTTACGAGCCAAGTAAATCCCTCCAAGAGCTCCCCCTAGAAAAGCTAGCACAATCAAGACAATTGCTAAAAGTAAATCCATTCTTTTTCTCCTGTTTCTTTTTGAGTCTTCTATATTATACCATAAAGTGACTTTCCTGACTAGTTTGTTTTACGCTTTCAAAAAGGGCAATAGGCGACAAAAAAGGAGCCCTGTTTTTCAATGAAAGAGAGCTCCTTGCTGCGTTTAATTTACATAAATAGCCAGTGTTTGATACGGTTTCAGAATAATTTTTTCTGATACTTCTACATCTTCATAGTTTGAAATCAGAATCTGTCCATTTTGGTAGGCTACTGGCAGGTCAATTTCTACTTCTGTGGCATAAAAGTTATTGAGGACCAGTAACTTTTCATTCTCATACTGTCGTTCAAAGGCATAGACTTGCTTACTGTCTTCAAAAGCTGGTTTGTAGTTTCCTTCTGAAATGATTGGCATTTCTTTACGAAGTCGAATCAAGTTTTGGTAGAAGGCGAAAATTGGGCCTTTGATTTCATTTTCTACGTTGATGTGAGGGTAGGATTTTCCTGCCTTCAGCCATGGAGTGCCTGTTGAAAATCCTGCATTTTCTGAGGCATCCCACTGCATGGGAATGCGTGAATTATCTCGTGACTTAGCCTGAATAATCTGGAAGGTTTCTTGCTCACTTTTCCCTTCTTTTAAGAGCGTCTGATAAGCATTGATAGACTCGACATCCACATAGTCAGCCATGGAATCATAGCCTGGGTCAACCATGCCAATTTCCTCACCCATGTAGATATAAGGTGTCCCACGTGACAGCTGAATGCTGGCAGCCAGCATAGTCGCCCCTTCCTTGCGGAAATGTTGAATATCGACAAAACGATTTAAGGCTCGTGGTTGGTCGTGATTGTTCCAAAAGAGGGCGCTCCAGCCGTTTTTGTCACTCATTTCCTTGCCCCAGCTATGGTAAAGACTTTTCAACTCTTCGAAATCAAAGGGAGCTAAAGTCCACTTCTGCCCATCCTTGTAGTCCACCTTGAGATGATGGAAATTAAAGGTCATGGATAATTCTTGACGGTCAGGTGACGAATAGAGGACACAATTTCCCATGGTTGTAGAGGACATTTCCCCAACTGTCATAAAGCTATCGTCTGTTCCAAAAGTGGCCTGGTTCATCATGCGCAAATAGTCATGAACGATGGGCTTGTCTGTGTAAGCTGGCTTTCCTTCATTGTCAGGGCAATCCACTAAGAGCTCATCCTTGCCAATCAAATTGATCACATCAAATCGGAAACCTTTGACTCCCTTGTCTCGCCAAAAATTAACAACCTTGAAAAGCTCCTTGCGGACATTGGGATTGCGCCAGTTAAGATCTGCCTGAGTCTCATCAAAGAGGTGGAGATAATATTTCCCTGTCTCCCCGAAAGGTGCCCAAGCAGAGCCACCAAACTTAGAAATCCAGTCTGTTGGTTGATCTTGGATGAAGAAAAAGTCTTGGTAATACTTGTCACCGGCCAGGGCTTTCTGAAACCATTCGTGTTCTGTCGAACAATGATTGAGCACCATATCTAACATAAAGTCAATCTTGTACTCCTTACCAACACGAACCATCTCTTCAAAATCAGCCATATCACCAAAAAGTGGATCCACAGCCATATAATCTGAAATATCATAACCATTATCCCGTTGAGGACTTGGATAGAATGGATTGAGCCAGACCATATCTACACCTAGCTTCGCTAGATAGGGAATTTTTTCGATAATCCCACGGAAATCTCCAATGCCATTTCCAGTGGTGTCTTTGTATGATTTTGGATAGATTTGATAGACTACTTTTCGTTTATCAAGTGCCATCTGTTTCTCCTTTTCCGATAAAAGGGAGGAACCTGTGTTCCTTCCCTATTTGTGCTATTTTAATTAAATCCGTGTTGCAAACATGAGCGGTTGACCAGCTTGAATTATCGTCGGATAAGTTCCAGTGATAGTCGCTGTATAAGCATCTTGGTTGGTGATGATAACAGGAGTTTCTGTTACGAGACCCGCAGCCGTGATAGCATCTATATCAAAGCTAATTAGTCTCTGACCAACTGTGACGTGGGCTCCTTGGGCTACATGACTTTCAAATCCTTTGCCATCAAGACCTACTGTATCCATACCGATGTGGATGAGTAATTCCACTCCCTCATCAGAGACAATACCGATGGCATGCTTGGTAGGGAAAAGAACCGTCACTGTCCCATTGACAGGAGAAGTTAACTCACCTTGGCTTGGTTCAATAACCAAACCTTGTCCCATGACACCTGATGCAAAAACAGGGTCCGTCGCTTGACTCAATTCTTTCACTCGACCAGCAAGTGGGCTGACAATTTCTACTGGAGCATGGGTTACCGGTTCATGACTGACAAATTCTGCCTCTTCTTGGGCAACGAATTCTGCCTGCAAGGCTGTATCATCCTCTGTCTTTGTAAAGAGACCTACTTTGCGGAAGAAGAAAGTCAAAAGCATTGGAACAACAATAGCGACTAACATAGTTCCTGCAAATGGAAGCATGTATTGTGGTTGAATAGAAAGAATACCTGGCAATCCACCGATACCGATAGAAGCAGCAGTCACGTTAAATGTCACAGAAAGCATACCTGCAAGAGCAGAACCAATCATCCCAGCTACGAATGGATAGATGTATTTAACATTGACCCCAAAGAGGGCTGGTTCTGTAACACCGAGATAGGCTGAAATGGTTGCAGGAAGTGAAATCTGAGCCTCACGCTCATCATGACGATGCATGAAATAATAGGCAAATACGGCAGAACCTTGGGCAATATTGGAAAGAGCAATCATTGGCCAGAGGGCAGTTCCGCCAGCATCCGCAATCAATTGTGTGTCGATGGCATTGGTCATATGGTGCAAACCGGTGATGACAAATGGAGCGTAGAGGGCACCAAAAATCGCACCGAAGAGCCATTTAACTGGACCAGTCAAGCCTGCCAAGACAACTGCTGAAAGTCCTTGCCCTATTGTCCAACCGATTGGTCCCAAGACAGTATGAGCCAAAATCAAAGCTGGAATCAATGACAAGAAAGGTACAAAAATCATGGAAATGACTTCTGGAATATGCTTGCGCCAGAAGATTTCTAGATAAGACAGACTCAAACCTGCAAGCAAGGCTGGGATAACTTGGGCTTGGTAACCGATACGATTAACAGTGAAGTATCCAAAATTCCAAACCCAGTTTGCTGCAATCTCTTCTGTTGAAGTAGAAGCAACCGCATAGGCATTGAGCAACTGAGGCGATACCAAACAGATCCCGAGCACAATTCCCAAAATTTGGCTGGTTCCCATCTTACGAGAAACAGACCAGGTAATTCCTACTGGCAAGAACTGGAAGATCGCTTCACCAGGCAACCAGAGGAAGTGATTAACCCCTGCCCAAAACTGAGAGGATTCTGTGATGGTCTTGCCATCCAACATTGACCAATGCACACCTTCCAAGACATTACGGAAACCGAGGATTAGTCCACCAACAATCAGGGCTGGAATAATCGGTGTAAAAATCTCCGCTAGAGTGGTCATGACACGTTGAAGTACATTTTGATTACTCTTAGCTGCAGATTTGGCCGCTTCTTTGGAAACACCCTCAATGCCTGAAACAGCTGTAAAATCATTGTAAAAAATCGGCACGTCATTCCCAATAATCACCTGAAATTGACCCGCATTTGTAAAGGTCCCTTTGACGGCTGGAATCGACTCGATGACCTTGACATTGGCCTTCTTTTCGTCTCCGAGAACAAAACGCATCCGTGTCGCACAGTGGGTGACAGCAGTGACATTCTCCTTGCCTCCGATCGCCTGAAGCAGATCTTTAGCTTCTTGTTCAAATTTTCCCATTTGATTCTCCTTATATTTGTCAAAGCAAGCTTGACTTGATAGCTCCATTGTAAACGATACCAAACTTGTATGCAACTTGTTTGCGATAAAAAGAGGATATTTTTGCATATTTTCTAGCACTTGTATGGTAAAATAGATACAAGTGTGTATAGAATAAGATTCAAAACTCATTTAAGGAAGCAATATGAAGAAATACCAACAATTATTTAAGCAAATCCAAAAAACCATTCAAAACGAGACTTACGCTGTCGGAGATTTCCTCCCCAGTGAGCACGAACTCATGGATCAGTATCAGGTGAGCCGTGACACCGTCCGAAAAGCTCTGTCCCTCCTCCAAGAGGAAGGATTGATCAAAAAGATAAGGGGGCAAGGTTCTCAAGTCGTCAAAGAAGAAACGGTCAATTTCCCTGTCTCCAACCTAACCAGCTACCAAGAACTGGTTCAGGAACTTGGGCTGCGCTCAAAAACCAATGTCGTCAGTCTTGACAAAATCATTATCGATAAAAAGTCCTCACTGATAACCGGATTTCCAGAGTTTCGGATGGTGTGGAAGGTGGTCCGCCAGCGTGTAGTGGATGACCTGGTATCGGTTCTAGATACGGACTATCTGGATATGGAACTGATTCCAAATCTCACTCGCCAAATCGCTGAGCAGTCTATCTACTCGTATATAGAGGACGACCTCAAACTCCTTATTGATTATGCTCAGAAGGAAATCACCATTGACCACACGAGTGATCGAGACAAGATTCTCATGGACATTGGGAAAGACCCTTATGTCGTTTCCATCAAGTCAAAAGTCTATCTCCAAGACGGGCGCCAGTTTCAATTCACCGAAAGTCGCCATAAATTAGAAAAATTTCACTTTGTTGACTTTGCCAAAAGACATCCGAAATAAACACTTACAGTTGGGGATACTCTCAACTGTTTTTTAGTAGTAAACGATCTAGTTGAGAGTTGGAAAAGAGGGTCTGCTTGCTACTTATTCTACTATTTTAAGAAAAAACAACAGCAAATATGTATCTTGCTAAAAAGTTCTTGACAAATGCTAAGCGACCATTAGAATGGGAGGTAAGGAGATAAATAGAAACAAAATAAACGAAACTGCTTTATGAAATGTAAGCGGTTTCGAATACACAAAGGAGGGTTTTATGAAAAAACACTTTTGGGAGAAATCCTGTCGCTATAGCATCCGCAAGCTGACGGTTGGGACTGCTTCTGTTTTACTGGGGGCTGTTTTTCTAGTCAACCATACTGTAGCTGCAGACAGTGTTGAGGTCAAGCAAACTGAACCAACCTCTGTCGAAGCTATCACTAAGCCTGATAGTGAACCCAAAGCTGCTGAAGCTACTGAAACTACAAAACCGTCTCTAGCCGAGAGCCCAGTAGTTTCCGAAAGCAAGCCAGCTAACGAGACTCAGACGACAAATAGTCAAGCTAGTGAAGAAGCCATTGTAGAAGCTAAAGAAAATAAGGAACCTGAAAAAGCAGATCAGCCTGTGACAAAGCAAGAAAACTATCAACTCAACTACGATCAACCAACAGCTCCCTCCTATGATGGATGGGAAAAACAAGCCCTTCCTGTCGGAAACGGAGAAATGGGAGCCAAGGTTTTCGGTCTCATCGGTGAGGAGAGAATTCAGTACAACGAAAAGACCCTCTGGTCAGGAGGACCACAACCCGATAGCACCGACTATAACGGAGGAAACTACAAGGATCGCTACAAGGTCTTAGCAGAGATACGTAAAGCCCTCGAAGCTGGTGACCGCCAAAAAGCAAAACAGCTCGCCGAACAAAATCTAGTTGGACCAAACAACGCCCAGTATGGACGTTACCTAGCCTTTGGAGATATCTTTATGGTTTTTAATAACCAGAAGAAAGGACTAGATACTGTAACTGATTATCACCGTAATCTGGATATCACAGAAGCCACTACAACAACTTCTTACACCCAAGATGGGACCACCTTCAAACGCGAAACCTTCTCCAGCTATCCTGATGATGTCACTGTAACCCACCTGACCAAAAAAGGAAACAAGACACTTGACTTTACCCTTTGGAACAGTTTGACAGAAGACTTGCTTGCTAATGGGAACTACTCTTGGGAATATTCCAACTATAAGAATGGTCATGTCACTACAGATGCAAACGGAATCCTTCTAAAGGGAACTGTCAAAGATAACGGCCTCAAATTTGCATCCTACCTAGGAATTAAAACGGACGGAACAGTTACTGTTCAGAATGAGACACTAACCGTTACAGGCGCAAGTTATGCAACCCTCTATCTCAGTGCCAAGACTAACTTCTCTCAGAATCCCAAAACCAACTATCGAAAAGACATTGACCTCGAAAAAACAGTTAAAGGGATTGTCGAAGCAGCTAAGGCCAAGGACTACGAAACACTGAAAAAGGCCCATATCAAGGACTATCAAAGTCTCTTTAACCGCGTTAAACTAAACCTAGGTGGAAACAAGACTGCTCAAACGACAAAAGAGGCCCTTCAAGGCTATAACCCAGAAAAAGGGCAAAAATTGGAAGAACTCTTCTTCCAATACGGACGTTATTTACTCATCAGTTCTTCTCGTGATCGGACAGATGCCCTTCCTGCAAACCTACAAGGAGTCTGGAATGCTGTAGACAATCCACCTTGGAACGCTGACTACCACCTCAATGTCAATTTGCAAATGAACTATTGGCCAGCCTACATGAGCAACCTTGCTGAAACTGCCAAGCCAATGATCAATTACATTGATGACATGCGCTACTATGGTCGTATCGCTGCTAAGGAATACGCAGGTATCGAATCCAAAGACGGACAAGAAAATGGTTGGCTGGTCCACACCCAAGCAACACCATTTGGCTGGACTACTCCAGGTTGGAATTACTATTGGGGTTGGTCTCCAGCAGCTAACGCTTGGATGATGCAAAACGTCTATGATTACTACAAGTTCACCAAGGATGAGACCTATCTCAAAGAAAAGATTTATCCAATGCTCAAGGAAACAGCTAAGTTCTGGAACTCCTTCTTGCACTATGACAAGGCCAGTGACCGTTGGGTGTCTTCTCCATCCTACTCACCTGAACACGGGACCATTACCATCGGAAATACCTTTGACCAATCGCTAGTCTGGCAGCTATTCCACGACTACATGGAAGTCGCCAACCATCTGAATGTCGACCAAGACTTAGTCACAGAGGTCAAGGCTAAATTTGACAAACTCAAACCACTTCATATCAATAAAGAAGGACGTATCAAGGAATGGTACGAAGAAGACAGTCCGCAATTCACAAATGAAGGGATTGAAAATCACCACCGTCACGTTTCCCATCTAGTTGGTCTCTTCCCAGGTACGCTCTTTAGCAAGGACCAGGCTGAATACCTAGAGGCTGCGCGTGCTACCTTGAACCACCGTGGAGATGGTGGTACAGGTTGGTCTAAGGCCAATAAAATCAATCTCTGGGCTCGTCTGCTGGACGGCAACCGTGCCCATCGCTTACTCGCTGAACAGCTTAAGTATTCAACCCTAGAAAATCTTTGGGATACGCACGCGCCTTTCCAAATCGACGGAAACTTTGGAGCAACTAGTGGGATGGCAGAAATGCTCCTCCAATCTCATACTGGCTATATTGCGCCATTGCCAGCCCTTCCAGATGCTTGGAAAGACGGTCAGGTTTCTGGCTTGGTTGCTCGAGGAAACTTTGAAGTCAGCATGAAGTGGAAAGATAAGAACTTGCAAAGCTTGTCCTTCCTTTCAAATGTCGGTGGAGACCTGGTTGTAGATTATCCAAATATCGAAGCCAGCCAAATCAAGGTCAATGGCAAACCAGTCAAGGCAACGATCCTTAAAGATAATCGTATCCAGCTTGCAACACAAAAAGGTGACGTCATTACCTTTGAACACTTCCCTGGTCGTGTAACCAGTCTGACAGCAGTTCGACAAAATGGAGTCACTGCCGAACTTACCTTTAACCAAGTAGAAGGCGCTACCCACTATGTCATCCAAAGACAAGTGAAAGACGAAACTGGCCAAACTTCTGCGACCAGAGAATTTGTAACCAATCAAACCCACTTTATCGACCGATCACTCAATCCTCAACATTCCTATACCTATACTGTCAAGGCTATGCTGGGCGAGCTTGCCACACAAGTTTCTGAACAGGCCACTGTCGAAACCTATAGCGAGTTGATGGACGACCGAGATAGCCGTATCCAGTACGGAGCTGCCTTTGGAAATTGGGCAGACGCAGAATTATTTGGAGGAACAGAGAAATTTGCTGACCTTTCAAAAGGAGACTACACAGACGAAGACCTCACTGCCACCATTCCTTTCACTGGTGTTGGTATCGAAATCTATGGACTGAAATCATCTGAACTAGGTCTTGCCACTGCTAAAATTGATGGCAAAGAGGTCGGCGAACTTGATTTCCATACTGCTGGAGCAACTGAAAAAGGTAGTCTCATCGGTCGCTTCTCAGGATTATCTGACGGACCTCACACATTGACTCTTCGTGTTAAACGTGAGCACAAAGGACGTGGTAGTGAGCGCTCGAAAATTTCCTTAGACTACTTCAAGATCCTAGCAGGAGCAGGAAATACGATTGAAAAAATGGATGATCGTGATTCGCGCATCCAGTATGGTTCCCAGTTTAAGGACTGGTCTGACCCTGAACTCTACGGAGGTACGGAAAAATACGCGGACATCAACAACAGTGACTCTAGTGCAGCTTCAGAAGCTCAGGCAACTATTTCCTTTACAGGGACAGGTATTCGTATTTATGGCTTGAAGAGCCTTGCCCTTGGACGAGCACGTGTTACACTAGATGGCAAAGAAATGCCAAGTCTAGACTTCTACACTTCAGGTGCAACTGAAAAGAGGGCCTTTATTGGCGAATTTACAAACCTTACTGACGGTCCGCACACCCTGACATTACAAGTTGACCCAGATTCGCCAGAAGGTCGTAAGAAAATCTCTCTAGACTCCTTTGATATCATCAAAGCTCCAGCTGTTGGTTTAGATAGCCCAAGTATCGCACCTCTTAAGGAAAATGACAAAGAAATTTCCTTAACCCTTCCATCTGGAGATTGGGAAGCCATCGCAGTGACCTTCCCAGGTGTCAAAGATCCTCTAGTCTTGCGTAAGGTGGATGAAACGCATCTGGTTACCAGTGGAGATCAGACTATCCTATCAATCCAAGACAATCAAGTTCAAATCCCAATCCCTGACGAAACCGATCGCAAAGCTGGAAATGCCATTGAAGCTTATACCATTCAAGGTACTACCACAAGCAGCCCTATCGTAGCCGTCTTTACTAAAAAGGATGAAAAGAAAGTTGATGAGAAGCAACCAACTACAAGTAAGGGGGACGAACCAGCTCCTACTGTAGAGAAACCTGAGTACACTGAAACTATCGGTACTGCAGGGCAAGAGGAACCGCCTACAGTGACAATACCTGAATACACTGATTCTATCGGAACTGCGGGAGAACAAGAAGCTCCAACAGTTGAAATTCCTGAATACACCGAGCCTATCGGAACGGCAGGAGAACAAGAATCTCCAACAGTTGAAATTCCTGAATACACCGAACCGATCGGTACTGCAGGGCAAGAGGAAGCTCCTACTGTTGAAAAACCTGAGTACACTGACCCTATCGGAACTAGCGGGGATCAGGCTGCTCCAAGCCTTAGCCTTCCTGACTATCCAGTTCGAGTCTTAAAAGATAAGGAAACTGGAATAGAAATCATCGGTGGAGCCAGCGACTTAGAAGGAATTTCTCACGTTTCTAGCCGACGTGTCCTAGCTCAAGAACTCTTTGGCAAGACCTATGATGCTTACGACCTACAGCTTAAAAATCCAACCGATCATAGCTTGCAGCCAAAAGGCTCTGTCTTGGTTCGCTTGCCTATTTCAGCTAGTGTAGAAAAGGTCTATTATATTACTCCGACCAAGGAGTTGCAAGCCCTTGATTTCGATGTTCGAGAAGGAAAGGCAGAATTCATCACTAGTCATTTCAGTACCTATGCTGTCGTCTATCAAGCTGCTGGAACAACCCTTAGTACAGATGAAAAGCCAAGTGCTTCAGATGCAGAAACCTTGGCACACGAGACTGAACAACTTTCAGCTAGTCCGAGTCTTGCTAAAGCTGGAAATCATTCTCCTAAAGAAGAACTTCCAGCGACAGGAGAAGCATCTAACCCACTCCTCTTCTTAGCAGGCCTTAGCCTAGCCCTAACAGCCACTTTTATGTTAAAAGGGAGAAAGGATGACTCCAACTAACCTTTAACCACACAAAAACAGGATGAAGATCACCTTCATCCTGTTTTATTTTGTAATCAGAAATTATTTTTACAGTAGGTATAAAAAGGCTAAGGTCAAGAGACTTGCTAGAAGCCCAACTCCCCAAAAGAAGAAGTCAACCTTCCACTCGCTCCAAGGATTGCCCTTGCCTGAGAATCCTCCAAGCTCAAAATGGTGATGCACAGGTGTCATACGGAAAATACGCTTCCCACCACTAAGTTTAAAGTAGGTGACCTGCATCATGACAGAGCTTGTCTCAAAAACATAGATAATCCCAATCAACAAAAGGGTCCATTCTTGGTGGAGAGCCATAGAAATAGCTGCCAGCATCCCACCTAGAGCCAAACTTCCCACATCTCCCATAAAGACCTTGGCAGGCTTGTGGTTAAAGACGAAGAAGCCTAACAAACCACCAATCATGGCAATAATCACAAGAAGAATATCCAGTTGATTTTGCATATAAGCAATCACACCATAGGCCGACAAGCTAATCACTACTGAGATACTAGCCAAGCCGTCGATCCCGTCAGTCAGATTCACCGCATTTGAAAAGCCAACTAGCCAGAAAAGGGCAAAGAAAATATAGAAAATTCCCAAATGAACTTGGTAGCCAAAAACTGAAAGCATATCGCCACCACGTTCATAAAAGAGGTAGAAAATCACTCCTCCAAGCAGCTGGAGAGCAAGTTTTTGCTTGGGATTTAAGCCTTCGTTGATTTTACGAAAGACCTTGAGGAAATCATCCAAAAAACCTACCAAACCATACAAAACCAAGATAAACAAAATCATGCCTACATTGTTGGTCAATTGTTGGGTAAAGAGAGCGACAAGGAAGCTCACAACAACTGCAACAATCAGGAAGACAAGACCTCCCATGGTTGGAGTCCCAGCTTTAGCTTGGTGTTGCTTGACATCCTCGTGCATCTGCTGTCCCGTAATCTGTGCTTTTCGATAAAATCGGATAAAGGCTGGAATACCTATCAAGGTCAATAGAAAGGCTAGAATTCCAGCACTAATGGAACTAATCATCTTAATCTCCTAAAGTTATTTTCATTTTTTTAATGTCTTTGAGGGCTGTATTGGCACGGACACTTTGTTTCTTGACCGTTTTGCCACTACCTTCCCACTCGACTTCTATATTCAGCCATTTGGCAAATGTTTGCACATTTTCATCTGTCCAGCCGTACATATCAGGCATTTCTTCGACCTTATCTGACAGGATCAAGATCTGCTGATTGGCTTCCAAATTATCTCCTTCAGAAACCGAGAGTTCCTTGATCTTGGTTCCTGTTCCGATAACGATTGGTTGGACCAGGTTTCGACGCAATTCCTCCGCTAGGTCTCCCGGCGTAAAGTCCTTGGTAGCTGGCATGGCATAACTTGTCGTCTTGCTGACCTGATCTAAGCTCTTGGCAGTTGACTGAAGATTGAGGGATTCTTTCATGGCAGAAGCTCGCTCAAGGATTGGGTTGGCAAACTCTCCTAGCTGAACGCCTGAATAATGCTCTGGCTGTTGCACCGTCACATAGAGGATAAAGTCAGGATTCTCTGCAGGATGCATCGACACAACAGAGAAGATATAGTTGGTTTCACCTGTTAGGTAACCCCCATTCTTCTCATCAGCAATCTGAGCAGTCCCTGATTTCAGGGCAACATTTTGCCCCGGAACATTGACATTTGGTTTTCCTGTGCTGTGGTTGTACATGGTACCGTAGACAGGATCTGTTCCGACCATGACCATGTGATCCCGAGTAGAGGAAGCTGCTGCTTTTGATACAGGATTTCCAACAATTTCCTTTTGAGACTTACGAACAGACTGGTCATTTGGATCATAGAGGGCACTGATAAATTTCGGTTCCAACATAACCCCATCGTTGGCAATGGCTGTAAAGGCACGAAGCATTTGGGTCTGGGTAACAGAAATCCCTTGTCCAAATGAACTCATGGCGATATTGACAATGTTATCAGCAGGCAATTGACCTGTGTACTCATCCGCCAGACCAAAACGGGTCGGCACCCCAAACTTAAAGCGGTTAAGGTAGTCCAACCAAGTTGCATCTCCCATCTTTTGCTCAAGCAAGGTCATCCCGATATTACTTGAGTGGGCAAATCCTTGAGAGAAGGTCATGGTGCCACCACTCGTCAAACCTTCATTGACGTCCCAGTCTCGAATGGTCGCATCTGCTATTTTCAATTCACTGCTGTTAAAGTATTCGCCACCAGGGAAGGTATTGTTATCAATGGCTGAGGCCAACATCATCACCTTCATGGTTGACCCTGGCTCATAGTTACTTTGATAGAGGATATCACGCCAGACAAAGTCTTTTGTGATGCCATCCTTGGTATCTGCGTTAAAGGTCGGCCGTTGGGTCGTAGCCAGGATTTCCCCTGTCTTAGCGCTGACCAAGGTAGCCGTCATATACTTGCCTTTTACCTTTTCCTGAAAGGCATCCATCTGGGTTTCCACAAAGGATTGCAAGGGACTAGAAAGGGTTGTGTATACATCTTTTCCATCTACTGTTTGTTGGGAAGCTTGATCTGTACCCGGAACAATATTTCCCAGACGATCCTTCTCATAGGTGATGATCCCATCTGTACCCGCCAGAATGTTATTTAAAGAACTCTCCAATCCAGATGTCCCAATCAAACGTTTGGTGCCATCCTCATTTTCATGGAGTTGCGCTAAACCGATAAAGGAAGAAGCAAACTGTCCATTGGGATAACTGCGGTTAGGGCTAGTTGTAAAGTCAACTCCCTCAACACCAGCAGTTTTGAGGTCATTTTTAATAGCCATCATATTGGCATAGGTGATCCCATTTCCCTTGGTCCCAAAGGATACCTGTTTTAGATCTGGTTGAGAAAGCTGTTCTTTGACATAAGACTCCTCCATATCCAGATACTTATGGAAAATTTCAGCTACCTTATTAAATTGAGAATCCTCTACATAGAGAATTTTGCCTGTTGCTGACTTGTAGGTCTTATCAATAACGGCATAGATATTATACGAAGTCGCATCCTCAGCAATAGGTGTTCCATTACGATCGTAGATGGTTCCCCGTTTTGCAGGAATCGTCTTGGTTGTTTGATGGACCTTGTTGGCTTCTTGAACCAAGTCCTTACCAAATTTTTTACCCGTTCCGATAATGACCGCAAAGTTGACCAAAAAGACAGCGAAGAGTATGACAGCCAATAAACTCAGGCTTTTCCCTACTCTTCGGCGGTTTTCTTCTGGAGATTTACGGTTACGAACGGCATAACGGATGATTTTTTCTTTCCACTGTTTCATTTCTTACTCCGCTGCTCGGATATTTTCGTTATTCAGCTGCAAATCCTTGGAGTTTGCAATTTCTTTCAAACGTTCTGAACGAATCAATTCATTGACCTCTTGCTTGGCATCATCTAGCTCGGTTTTCTTTTCTTCGATTTGAGCATTGACCTTGGTCAATTCATTCTGAACTTGTAATAGCTTGGTTTGCATAAACACAACACTAATTGCCAGAATAATCATTGTTGCAGCAATCGAAACATAGAAGGCCTTTTCCACACGTGAAAAACCCTTAAACTTCGTTTGCAATAACTGACTTGTTTTTTCGATTCTTTCTGCCATGTTTTTCCTCTTACTTGTGAATTTTTCTAGCCACGCGCAACTTGGCTGAATGCGAACGGTTGTTGGCTTCTAGCTCTTCGGCACTTGGCAAGATTGGCTTACGGGATACCAATTCCATCTTAGGCTTAAGATCGTCTGGAATGAAGGGCAAGCCTTTGGGAACTTCCACTGTTGACGCTTCCTTAAACAACTGTTTGGTCAAGCGGTCTTCCAGCGAATGGAAGGTAATGACCGAGATTCTACCATCCAAAGCCAGCATGTCCATGGCCTGCTGGATGGATTCATCTGCCGCACCCAGCTCATCATTGACTTCGATTCGGATAGCCTGGAAAATCTGCTTGGCAGGGTGTCCCTTTTTCTTGAGCTCCTTGGCAGGTTTGGCAGACTTGATAATCTCTGCCAACTCAGTCGTCGTCTCAATTGGTTTCACCTCACGCGCTTGCTCAATCTTGCGGGCAATCTGTTTAGAAAACTTATCCTCACCATACTTGAAAAAGATACGGACCAGGTCATGATAGTCATAATGATTGACAACTTCATAGGCCGTCAGACGAGCTTCCTGATTCATGCGCATATCCAGTGGCGCATCCTTTTTATAAGAAAAACCACGCTCACGCTGATCTAGCTGAGGACTGGACACTCCCAAGTCATAACAAATTCCATCAATTTCCTTGACACCAGCCTCTTGTAAACGTGCCTGCAAATGACGGAAGTTATCCTTGATAAAGGTTACCATCCCCTTTTCGATATAGGGTGCCAACCGTTTTTGCGCGTTGTCAATGGCATTTTGGTCCTGGTCAAAGGCATAGAGATGCCCTTTTTCGCTCAATTTACTTAATAAATATTCGCTATGGCCTGCTCCACCCAAGGTCGCATCAACATAGATACCGTCAGGTTTCACGTCAAGCATATCAATCGTTTCATGAAGCAAGACCGTTACATGATGAAATTCTTTTGTCATATCTTATCTATTTTACCACAAATCTGACCAGCTTGCACTTGTCAGACAAGGCTAAGTTTCTTCGAAAAAAATTCCCCAAAAAATGTCATATATACTTGACACTCTATCTCCAAAAGAATATAATATAGTCAAATATATGCGACACAAATCAGAAAGGAGAGCAGATGAATCGTGTAAAAGAATTCCGCAAGGAACTGGGCATTTCCCAGCTCGAGCTCGCCAAAGATATCGGTGTCTCGAGACAGACCATCAACATGATTGAAAACGACAAGTACAATCCAACCCTGGAACTCTGTCTCAATCTCGCCCGCAGCCTCCAAACCGACCTCAACAGCCTCTTTTGGGAAGACGATTTTTAAAAAAGGAGCAAACAAATGAAAAAAGAAACTCTCACTGAAAAACTGATCAAACGTACATACGGTATTTCTGGCCCCCTTGACGAACACAAACGGCGCGAGGCCGATCGTATCGGGAATCAGGTCTTTATGATCCTCTTTTATCTCATGATATTTGGCAACCTCATCCCCTTTGTCCTTGCTTATAAATACCCACAAATTGTCGCTATCGGCTATCCTCTCGTGGTATTTGGCATTTCGATGATGGCTGCCCTCTATGTGGTCTCTCAAACCAAAAAAACGGGCATTACAGCTATTGATCCCGAAATGCTGAGTCAGAAAGAAAGCAAACAGCTCCATTTTCCTGGTCTAAAAGCCGGTCTGATCTATGGAATAGCGATATTTTTTATAATGCCATTCATCGATACCCTAACAAGTGAAAATCCAGATTTCATCAGTTCTCTTCTGAATACAAAACATATTTTAAAAACGATACTGGGAGCTTTCTTTTTCGGACTGATGATGCAAATTATCGTCTCTCTTCGCATTCGAAAATCTAAGAAAGAGCAAGAAGACGACTAGGAGGTGCCTTATGAAATCACTAGCTAGACTACTGATCAGTCATGTTTTTATCAGTATCTTTGTTACCTTTTTCCTACTTTCTGGACATATTGAGCATCCTTTCTTGATTATCTTTCTTTTATTCCTTCCTGTATTGAACAAGGGACAGAGATTCCAGAAAATCCAATCAAAAAAAATACGTCTTCTAAACGCATCTCTCTGTTTTATACTCGTATCCTTTCCACAACTTTTAACAAATCCTATGGATTGGAGATACCTAGTATTTCTAATAATCTGTATCATTTCGAGTTTGGTTTACTTCTATACTCTCTATCAACTCTTTAAAGAAATCAATCAAAAATCGCTCATTTAGGAGATTACTCCCATGAAAAAAGAAGATCTCACCACTCGCTTACTCAAACTATTCTTTCACATACAAGGGCCTTTTGATGAATGCCGTCAAGAGATGATTTACAAGGCTTGTGCCCGTGCCTTGATCCAAATCGTTTACTCCTCCCTCCTACTCTTCTTGTTCTATCTCCTATTTGGACGCTTCATAGGGTTGGTTCGAGATGCCATGCCCTACCTCTATTTTGGACTTATCTTCGTCCTCGCATCTAGGGCGAGACTAGTAGTTCGCAACTTACATTTAGACAAGGATGACCCGTCCGAAATCCATCACAAAAGCTACAGCAAAAGCCAAATCAAAGTTCGTAGTTGGGGTGTATTCATCAGTATTCAGCTTGGTCTCTTCCTCTTACTAATCTTTCATAAACTCTTTGTTCAGCATCTTCCTCTCGACACCTTTTGGGACAATCTCTCCCAGTTCGATAAAATGCTCCCTTTACTAGTCTTGGGTTTAGGAATTGGAGCCATCTTTGGAACCATGACCTATGCCTTTTTATCGGAACACGAGGTGAAACACTCTGAATCAGGAATGCATAAGGAGAATATAGAAAAATGACCAGTGTATATGATTTTTCCGTTTTAAACCAAAACGACCAAGCAACTCCCCTGAAGAGCTATCGTGGCAAGGTTCTCTTGATTGTCAACACTGCTACTGGATGTGGTTTAACGCCCCAGTACCAGGGACTTCAAGAACTCTATGAACGCTATCAAGATCAGGGCTTTGAAATCCTAGATTTCCCTTGCAATCAGTTCATGGGACAAGCACCCGGCAGCGCAGAGGAAATCAATAGCTTCTGCAGTCTACACTATCAGACAACTTTCCCTCGCTTTGCCAAGGTCAAGGTCAACGGCAAGGAAGCAGATCCTCTTTATGTTTGGCTAAAAGACCAGAAAGCTGGTCCACTAGGAAAACGAATCGAATGGAATTTTGCTAAGTTTCTCATTGGCCGAGATGGGCAAGTCCTTGAGCGCTTCTCTTCCAAAACAGACCCCCAAACCATCCAAGAGTTTATTCAAAAATTACTCTGATTTCTTTTTAAAACGCATCCTTTCATTTAGTTTGAGTCCTGAAAGGATGCGCTTTTTCTTTAAAAAGTAACTGATTTTCTTTAATTTATATTTATTTTTTTGCTTTTTGCTATTGCAATTCTTTCATTAATTTAGTATATTTGTTATATTAAAAACTTTTAGTCATTTTAAGGGAGAAATGGCCTATTAAATTTTTTTATCTTAAAATGAAAGCGCTTTATACAAAGGAGGTAAGGTGGCTTACAAATTATCAGAGAGTTTTTTTCATTAAATCAAGTTGTAACCAAGTCAGACTTGGGCTTGGGCAGTAGCTGACTGCCTTTCTAAAAACTAGGAGTATATTATGAATCGATACCTTTTTGAAAAAGGGCAAACATTTAGCATTCGGAAGTTGACTGTAGGTGTGGCATCTGTTATCGTGGGACTGGCATTTTTTGCTTCTGGAACCGTGCGTGCAGACGAAACGTCTCCTGCTACGACATCCAATTTAGATCAGCAAATGAAACAAGTCGCAGATATAGAAGCGACCAAGGTTGAACCAGTCAAAGAAGAAGGCCGTGTAGAAGCTGAAAAACAAGAAACACCTGCTGCCGATACCAACAGTGCTGACTTGCTCCCTGAAGACATTCAGGACCGTGCCTATCCCGACACACCTGTCAAAGAACTCGATACGACTACTATCGTTGACCAAAAAACTAGTCCAAAAGTAGAAACTAAGAGCATTCTAAAGGACAAGGAAGAAGCTCCAAAAGAAACTGAGAACGGAAACCGTGCCATCATTAACGGTGGACAAGACCTCAAACACATCAACTACGAGGGACAACCTGCTACTGCTGCTACTATGGTTTACAGCACTTACAATGCAGGAGAACAACGCTACCTCGTTTCAGGCTCAGGTATCTTTGTAGCACCTAACCTGATTCTTACCGTTGCTCATAACTTCCTAGAAGCCAATAAAGAAACTAGCGAAGGTCACATTCGTGGTGGAAAATCTGCCCAGTTTTACTATAACGTTGGTTCAAACAGCGAAAAGAAAAACTCACTGCCATCTTCTGGGACTACGGTTTTATTCAGAGAAAAGGACATCCATTTCTGGAACAAGAAAGAGTTTGGCAAAGGCTATAAGAATGACCTTGCTCTTGTAGAAGCTCCTATTCCTCTTCCGATTGCTAGTCCAAACAAAGCAGCAACCTTTGCGCCTTTAGCGGAGCACAAGACACATCAGCCGGGAGAAGCCATCAGTACGATTGGCTACCCAACTGACTCGAGCTCAAAAGAACTGAAACAACCTATCCTAGCTGGTCAGCTTTACAAGGCAGATGGGACCATCCGATCTGTTGAGTCCTATGATGATAAGGGAACAACCGGTATTACCTACAAAACCACTTCTGTATCTGGTTTGTCTGGTGGCGGGATTGTCGATAGCCAAGGAAAAGTTCTGGGTGTCCATCAACACGGAACCGTTGACAATGGTGTGGCTGAAAAGGATCGCTTTGGTGGCGGACTCGTCCTTTCACCTGAACAACTGAAATGGGTGAAGGACATGATTGCCAAGTATGGTGTGAAAGGCTGGTACCAAGGTGATAACGGAAATCGTTACTACTTTACCGATGAAGGACGTATGCTTCGGAACGAAACAGCTGTTATCGGAAGCAACGAATATTCCTTCAACCAAGATGGGATTGCTACCTTGACCAAGGGAGTTGAATACGGTCGTGTGGTTATTCAACACGAAGACGAAGAAGGAAATCCTGTCAAAGATAATGACACCTTTATCGAACAGACAGCTGTTGATTCGCCATTTGACTATAATTTCAAAAAAGAAATTGAGAAGACGGACTTCTATCAGAAGAATAAAGACAAATACGAAATTGTATCCATTGATGGCGTAGCAGTTAATAAACAGCTAAAAGATGCTTGGACTGAAGATTACAATGTTGTCAGCAAAGCGCCTGCCGGTACACGTGTCATCAAGGTGGTCTATAAAGTTAACAAAGGCTCCTTCAAAGTTTACTACCGTCAAAAAGGAACCACTACTGAACTAGCGGAAGCGACAGTTGATAACAATGAAGGTCAAGAGTATGACGTTTCCTTTGTCAACACCTTCCATGCAAAAGACATTGCTGGCTACCGTCCAGTCAAAACCAGCCTGGAAGCAAGGATCCAGCATAAAGGTGTGAATGAGGTCGTCTTTGAATACGAGCCAGTCGCTGATACAGCCAATCCAACGACACCGACTCCACCAGTCGCTCATCCAGAAGATAAAGAAACCGAGATTGGCAATCATGGACCTCTTCCAAGCAAGGCTCAACTCGATTACCACAAGGAAGAATTGGCAGCCTTCATCCACTATGGAATGAACACTTATACCAATTCTGAATGGGGAAATGGGAAAGAAGACCCCCGGTACTTCAATCCAACCAACTTGGATACTGACCAGTGGATTCGCACTCTGAAGGAAACGGGCTTCAAACGAACCATTATGGTTGTTAAACACCACGACGGATTCGTTGCTTACCCATCTAAGTACACCAACCATACCGTAGCTGCTAGTCCATGGAAAGATGGAAAGGGTGACCTTCTCGAAGAAGTTTCCAAGTCTGCTAGCAAGTATGACATGAATATGGGTGTTTACCTATCACCATGGGATGCCAACCATCCTAAATACCATGTTGCAACCGAAAAAGAATACAACCAATACTACCTCAACCAACTGAAAGAAATCCTTGGTAATCCGAAATACGGTAACAAAGGGAAATTTATCGAAGTTTGGATGGACGGTGCGCGTGGTAGCGGTGCCCAAAAAGTAACCTATACTTTTGATGAATGGTTCAAATACATCAAAGAAGCCGAAGGAGATATTGCTATCTTCTCTGCTCAACCGACAAGCGTTCGCTGGATCGGAAATGAACGAGGGATTGCAGGTGACCCTGTATGGCATAAAGTCAAAAGAGCCAACATCACAGATGATGTGAAAAACGAATACCTCAACCATGGTGACCCTGATGGTGATATGTACTCTGTAGGGGAAGCTGACGTTTCGATCCGTTCGGGCTGGTTCTATCATGACAACCAACAGCCGAAATCACTCAAAGAATTGATGGACATCTACTTCAAGTCTGTTGGTCGTGGAACCCCACTCCTTCTCAATATTCCACCAAATAAAGAAGGAAAATTTGCAGATGCGGATGTGGCTCGCTTGAAGGAATTCAAAGCAACCCTAGACCAAATGTATGCGACTGACTTTGCCAAAGGTGCCACCGTAACAGCAAGTTCGACTCGTCAAAACCATCTCTACAAGGAAAGCCACCTCACAGACGGTAAAGATGACACCAGCTGGGCGCTCTCAAATGATGCCACAACCGGTAGCTTTACAGTCGATTTGGGGCAAAAGAGACGCTTTGACGTCGTTGAACTCAAGGAAGATATCGCCAAAGGTCAACGTATCTCTGGTTTCAAGATTGAAGTTGAAATCAACGGACGTTGGGTGACATACGGCGAAGGTTCGACCGTTGGTTACCGTCGCTTGGTTCAAGGCAAGCCTGTAGAGGCACAAAAAATCCGTGTAACCATCACCGGTGCTCAAGCAACTCCAATCTTGACCAACTTCTCTGTCTACAAGACACCAAGCAGCATTGAAAAGACAGATGGCTACCCTCTTGGACTTGAATACCACTCAAACACAACAGCGGATACAGCCGGAACAACTTGGTACAATGAATCTGAAGGTGTTCGTGGCACTTCTATGTGGACCAATCAAAAAGATGCCAAAGCAAGCTATACCTTTACAGGAACCAAGGCCTATGTCGTCTCTACAGTCGACCCAGGTCATGGAGAAATGTCCGTCTACGTTGATGGTCAAAAAGTTGCGGATGTGCAAACTAAGAACGCTAGCCGTAAACGTAGCCAAAAAGTCTTTGAGACAGGCGATTTAGCACCAGGCCAACACACTATTACTCTTGTAAACAAAACAGGCGAACCAATTGCTACAGAAGGAATCTACACCCTAAACAATGATAGTAAAGGGATGTTTGAACTCGAGTCTACCAACTACGAAGTCGAAAAAGGAAAACCAGTCACTGTTAAAATTAAACGTGTTGGTGGAAGCAAGGGGGCTGCTACTGTGCGCTTCATCACAGAACCTGGAACTGGGGTTCACGGTAAAGTTTACCAAGATACAACTCAAGATGTGACTTTTGAAGATGGAGAAACAGAAAAGACTGTTACCATCCCAACGATTGACTTTACAGAACAAGCCGACTCTATCTTTGACTTTAAAGCCAAGCTCACTTCTGTTTCTGATGGTGCCTTGCTCGGTTTTGCTACCGATGCAACCATCCAAGTGATGAAAGCTGAATTGCTAATCAAGGATCAAACAAGCTATGATGACCAAGCTAGTCAGTTGGATTACAGTCCTGGCTGGCACCATGAAACCAATTCCGCAGACAAGTATCAAAAAACAGAGTCTTGGGCTTCCTTTGGTCGCTTAACTGATGAGCAAAAGAAAAAGACAACTGTCACAGCCTACTTCTACGGTACTGGACTTGATATCAAGGGCTATGTCGATCCAAATCATGGTATCTACAAAGTCTTCTTAGATGGCAAAGAAGTTCCTTACCAAGATGGAATGGGAAATGCTTCAACTATTGACGGTAAGAAATACTTTAGCGGTCGTGCAGCCCAACGCCAAGGCAATCAAACTCTAGTTAGCCTAAAAGGTCTGGACGAAAACTTGCACGCAGTCACCCTTCAACTAGATCCTGATCGAAACGATTTGTCTCAAAATATCGGTATCCAGGTAGACCAATTCATCACTCGTGGCGAAGGCAGCGAACTCTACAGCAAGGCAGATATCATCCAGTCTATCTCTAAATGGAAAGATGATCTGTCCAACTTTGACCCAGCAGGCTTGAAGAATACGGCTACTGCACGCCAAGCTTTCCAAGCAAATCTAGAAAAATTGAGAAACCAACTCAGTGCTGATGCAGTGGATGTTCAGGATGTTATGTTGACAGTCAGTGCCCTACAAGATATCCTATCCAAGGATGAGAACTATCAAAGAGGCCAAGAGGAACCTAGTCCAGAGCAACCGGAACAGCCTGAAGAACCTGAGAAACCTGACCAGCCTGAGCAACCAGCTGAACCAAAACAATCTGAAATTGAGTATGATAAAGCTATGGACAGCTTGACAAAAGCTATCGAGAAAAAAGTCGCTGAGCTTGGATCCAACAAGGAAGCTAAGAAGAAATTATTAGCAATTGCTGACCAAGCCATTGCTGCAATCCAAGAAGCTAAAACTCAGGAAGCAGTCAATAAAGCGCTAGAAACTGCTCTCGAACAAATCAACAAACTCGAAGCGGCTCAGCCTGAGAAACCTGCTGAACCTGAAAAACCAGTTCAGCCTGAAAAACCAACTCAACCTGAGAATCCAGTTCAACCTGAAAAACCGGCTCAGCCTGAGAAACCTGCTCAACCTGAGAAACCAGCTCAGCCTGAAAAACCAACTCAACCGGAAACTCCGGCTCAACCTGAAAAACCAGCGCAACCGGAAACTCCAGCGCAACCGGAACAACCTGCCAAGCCTGAAAAGCCAGTTCAACCTGAAAAACCTGCTCAGCCTGAGAAACCAGCACAACCTGAAAAACCTGCTGAGCCTGAAAAGCCAGCTCAGCCTGAAAAACCAGTTCAACCGGAAACGCCAGCGCAGACTGAAAAACCTGCTCAGCCTGAAAAACCAACTCAACCGGAAACTCCGACTCAACCGGAAACTCCAGCGCAACCTGAGAAACCAATTACTTCTTCAAGTCCTGAGGAAGGGGTTAAAGACCTTGTCTTTACACTTCCAAGCTTGGAAATCGTCAATAAGATCGTACCGTTCAAGACGATTCGTCGCGAAAACCCACAATTAGACAAAGGAAAAGAGCAAGTTCTATCAGAAGGAAAAGACGGTCTCTTAGTCGAGTATGTTGAAGTGGACGGTGACAATCGCAAGGTTCTCCAAACAGAAGCAACACCAGCTCAAGATCGAGTCATTGAGGTAGGTAGCAAACAAAGCTCAGTTGGAACAGAAGCGCCACCAGTTGTGACTCTTCCTGAGTATGTTCTACCAAGAGAGACTGAAAAACCTGCTCCAGCCGTAACAGATAACTCATCATCAAAAGATGAAAAAGCTCCTGTTACAGCTACAATCAAAGAAGACAAGGAAAGACTACTCCCTGCAACTGGGGAACAAGAAGCAACTGCCTTCCTCTTCTTGGCAGCCATTACTTCTATCTTGTCTCTCCTCATTTTCCAAAAGAATTTCAAAGACTAATAACCCTCTTTGATTGATTCTTTCTAATGACTCAGTTCCCCCGTTGAGAAGACCATTTGGTCTTCTCTTTTTCTATCTGTAAAATTAAAAAACATCCACAAATGTACATGGATGTTTTGGTATGACTCTATAAAGTAAGATGATCATTGAAGATAGCTGTTCTCAAATCCAACCACGTTTTCAAATAAACGCTCATCTAAAAAAGAGTGGCCCTTGTCTTATCTCATCAGAACTACCATCATAAGTTTCTGCAAAAACTCCACAGATAAAAGATGGTGTTTCGAATTCCTATACCATGAGATTTTCTGACGTTCACAAGCCATCTTTCCTAAATCAGACTTCCCTCTTCCACACCTAGTCACTGACTACTATTTTTGAGTCCAGCGTATGCATAGGTTCGATTTCTGGGACACTCTTTTTCCGTCACCACCCTAAAATAAAAGCGATGCTCCCGCCCATCCTTGGCATTTTCCTTGTTTAAGACAAAGTAGTTCTTCTGATTCATCGCCATGGTGCGTAGGATATCATCGATCAAAAAAGTCAAGGGAACATTCATAGCAGAGTATTTTTGAAAATCCTCTTCAAAACGAATATAGGCATCAGAAAAATAATCCATCTGCAGTTTGTTTTCATACAACTCTTTTCTAGTCATAAACTCCCTCCTCCCACAGTCGAATTTCGAGGACATCTACTACCTCTACCAGCCTATAGCCCTCATTGGTCCTAATAGATAGAGTTTGAGGTGATAATTCACTCACCTCGCCAATGATCGTGGTTTTCTGCTTCTTTTCCTTGACCACAAAGTATCCCTTTAGTTGCCCGACATACAGCTGCGAAAGCAAGAGTAGCTTCTCAACGGAATTCAAATCTGTCGAAAAAGCAACCCGATTTCTTTCTTCACCGAGTGAACTAGTATGCTCTGAGAGGAAAAAGCCCATCCACTTCTGCATCCCTGGATCTTGATAGTCACGCGCAGATTGAAAGGGTAAATAAGAACGATCAATCATTTTAGTCCATCTAATCCTCCAGCAGAATGCCCCCCAATCAGCTTGCTTCTGGCAAGACTCCTAGAGGCTTCTTCCAGTGCATTGGCCTTTAAGAGGGAGGTAAAACCAAATTGTTCCCGAATGGCATCAATAGCCGTCTGGAGCCTTTCTTCTTTTTCTAACTTGTCAACATCATCAAAGAGGGAGATTAAGCCAAAGGACTCGTCCACAAATCCTGAATAGTTGACTCCGACACTTCTGACCGCTCCAGAAGTGTATTTATTATGAAATAGCTTCAAAACGTGGTCTGTTAAGACAGCTGTATTATTGGTCGGTTCAACCTTCATTTGTGTATGAATAGACGGCCTAACCTCCTGTTTAGAGAAACCAATATAGATAGAGACAAGGGTTGTTTTCTTGCCCGCCCTTCTCAGTCTAATAGCCACCTGCTCCGCCATTTCTCGAAGAATAATTTCGATATCCCGTAGCTTCACGTAGTCTCTCGGCAAGATTTGAGAATTTCCTAACCCTTGGGACTTAGCTTTATAGGGCCTGTGAACATTGCTCTCGTCAATCCCGTTAGCATGAAACCACAAACGCAGGCCAGCCTGACCAAGTGTTTTCTGTAGCTGGTCTGGATTACTGGTGGCCAATTCTCTGATGGAAAAAATCCCCAGAGCATGCAAGCGTTTCTCCATCCGCCTGCCAATCCCCCAAAAGTCCGTCATCTTGGGAATAGCCCAGACCTTCTCTTCCACATCCTTGTAAGACCAGTTGGCCCTCATGGTCGGAGTGTGCTTGGCCTCATTATCCAGAGCCAACTTGGCCAGTAAGGGATTGGCATTGGACATACCCACCGTAGAGTAGATCCCTGTCTGCCTCCAAATATCCCTCTGGATACGAGCAGAAAGCAGATCCAGCTTGTCTTTGCGAGAGAGACTCTTGTCTGGGATAAAATAGTTGAGCGAACTAGTCAGATCGATAAAGCCCTCATCGATAGAGTAGGGATAAATATCATCTGGACTACCATAGTTTTGAAAGATTCGCTGGATTTCCATATTGACCGCTATGTACTCATCCATCCTAGGTGGCACAATCAAAGTCACTTGAGCCCAATCTTCGATGTAGCGAACATAGTCTGAGTCAGTAGGCAAGCCTTGCTTTCGAGCATTGTAATAGGAAAATTTGCGCGTTTTGATATCAAAAGGCAGATCATAGGCCCGGCCAACATTAGACTTACCAAAAATCTTCTTAAACATGGGAGAGGAAGCTAAGATAAGACCAGTAGAATTATCCGCGCGACTCATGACACAAAGCGAGGTCTTCAGCGGATGCAAGCCCCGTTTCACACACTCAACGCTGGCATAAAAGGATTTCATATCGACAAAGGCAATGTCACTTTTGGGCTCTCTGGAATAATCAAAGTAGCCCATAGGCTAACCCTCCATCGGCACAAAATTCCCAACGATAATCCCCACAATCCGAGGATCTTCCTCATAGGAGATGAAAATGTCCTTGTATTTAGGATTTATAGAAACCAGACGCAAACCATCTTCCTCCCGATAGACCCGTTTGATATAGGTCTGGTTGTTGCAGACTACTGCATAAACTGCCCCATCATAGTCAAATCCTGTCTCCCGAATCAGAGCCACCGAACCATTTTGATATTTAGGTTCCATAGAGTCCCCCGACACCCAGGACGCAAAATCATGGGCCAACTCCTCGTTAAAGTAAACCGTATCAAAATTCTGGTCATCGTAGACCGAAGCCCCAATCCCTGCTGACATGCGTTCGTAGACACGGTATTCGTAGAGTCGATTGGGCATGGTCGTCACCTTCTGAGTTTGTTCCTCTTGAGCCAGGTTGCGAGCATAGAGTACAACCTTGTCCTTCCCTTGCTTGGAGAGACTATTGTAGAGACGGACAATCTCTATCTGGGTGAAATAACCTTTTGCGACTTTTAAAATCTTCTCTAGCTGAGCAACCTTCTCCTTGGATGGTTCCTTAATCCCGCGTTCCCAAGCGGAGTACGCCTGAAAACTAATCCCAAGTTGCTCTGCAATCTCTTTTTGTGTCAGTTTTAGCTCTTTTCTCCGAGCCTTGAGTTTTTCTGGTTGGTACATGATTCACCCCCTAGTGTGATGCTTTATTGAGAATATCTCTCTTAGAAAAACAAATCGACGGTTGAGCTTATATCTCTAAAACTCAACCAATCCGGTTTAGTTTTATTATATAAAAAAAGTGGACGATTGTCCACTGGGAAAATCAAATTTTAACAGACACAACTGGAAATTATGAACAAAAAACTGGACTAGACCTAGCGACTCCTACTCTAATTTTTGCAACAGCTTTACAACTTGCTGATTATCAATCCTCACATAGTATACACCACTATCATTGACAAGTTTATCCTCTTTATACTTAGCAATTTTGACAGCATAAAGACCTCTTGGTAGGGGTTGGTTGGCAAAAAATTCCTTCATGAGCCTTTCAAGCTCTTTAAGATAGTCATCATATAAGAGGTCTCTTTTCTCCTTCGGAACGAAATATTGAAATTCAAATGTTGGTATAAAAATCTCTTTTTGAAAAAGATATTGAGCATCCATTGGATACATTCCTTGCAGAGCTTGGCCCTTGCTTTGATTTTCTTCTAATATTTCATTATAAAGATAGATATTATCAGATTGGTTATTAAATTCAAAACCAATACCTTGATACTTCAAATCCGGCAGTTTAGGATCTTTGATTGAACTGTCCAGTGTTTTTAAAAATTCGCTGGTGCCTGGACTAACTTCAATCCCTAAATAGGCTAATTCTGGGAAAACATCATAAATTTTTTTACCATTTTTGTAATCAACTTCTGCATCTGTCTTTCCATATGTTTCATTTTTCGAAAAGCGAGTATAGTATTTAAATCGAGTTTTAACCTCATAGGTTTTTCCTGCTATATTTTCACTGTAGGTACCATGGATTATAAATCCTCCCACGCTTGTATAGTTTTTCTCGTATTTTTCTAACTCAAACTGTCCTGTAAGACCGTAATTTTGATAAGAACGATGCACAGCTTGCTCAATCTCAGTTCGATTTGCATGGGCAAACAGCCCCCACATATCCATTAGAGAAAGAATAGGACTGAACACTGTGAAGATTACGATTGGGATCACTATGGATAAGCAACCTATTAATAGCCAATTTCTTTTCTTGGAATTCCCTTCAGATTTTTTAGCAGTTTTCTGTTTTCTTTTTAAGATTAGAATGAGCAAAACCAAGATTCCTAATACAAATAAAACCAATCTACACTCTCCTTTTATCGTGGATAGCTGTTAACAGGTGTATAGGAAGGAGGCTAACAGAAATACTCTTCTCACCTGCTAACTTATCCTGAAATCCATAAACTCGTCTGAAATGAGGAACAATCCTTATCCCATTATATCACATGAGCAATACCGTAAGAAGAGAAAAGTAAAAAATGTCTTTGTTTATTATACCACAATATAAAAACAGCTCCTTCCTATCCTATAGGAACAAAGCTATATTTTGGTATCATAAATTTTGGCTTATAGTCATACGGACTTAGATGTATGATGGGAAAATAACTAAAAAAACGAGGAGTTTCTTTAATGTCAAAGTAGCTCCTCGTTTTTGATTTCTATTTAAAGTATTGTGATATTTTGCAATAATCTTTACAGATGCACATTATTTTGTTACACCCTTTTTAATTGTTGTTGCATTTTCATCAAGCCAACGTTGATAAATTTCGGCGAACCGTTCTTCTTCTTCATCACTATAGCCTTTATAAACTACTTTATCTACATCATCACGATTGAAGTAAAACAACTGTTCTGGGTTTAGTCCCATTGGATAAAAAGCAGCAGAATAGTCAAACAAAACATTTTCACCATTCTGTTCAATGGTAACCCCACGATTGAGAATCATTAGCTTTTGACTCCCCTCTTTTAAATAAACAATTGTTCCAATTGGCAAAATAGACATTTTCTTGTTTTCCTTTCAATTTATAATTTCTTTATTTCTACAATGCTATACGCCATCGTATTAGCATTCTTAAACTTCAAATGCATCATTCAACACCAAACACTTTCTGAATGGATTTAATACCTGAATCAATGTCATTTCTAACTTCTCGGCATTCTGTATTTATAGCTCTTCAATTTCAGTTAATGTTAGTGTCTTATAGTAGTCTGGGATTTGTGGCATTCTTAATAGTACAAAGGACCACCACGAAATTATGCCATTTATAACTAATATAGCACTCTCATAACCACTATCAAGTCCTATAAAAAATGCTAAACAAACCGTATTAATTCCAAGAGTAATATACCACCAATCAATCATTCGTTTCCCTTTGGGTTCAAAAACAAGTCGACAGCGTTTACTGTTTTGGGGAACTCTTGATTCAAACTTTCCTACCGCACTTTTTTCATAAAAGACAGCCATAAGATAAGACAAAAATACAGAGAAAGCAAATAACACTACTTTCATTAAAATTTGCTGATTGATTCCCCAGCTAATAAAGGCATCTTTCATCAGCGTATGAGAGATGCCAACAAGTGGCTGAATCATGATAACTAAAGCAGTAGATGCGCCTATTGGTGTTTTCGATTTTATTCTAAAACTATCATTAGATGGAGATAGCTCAACCATTTCAGCGGTAACCTCTTTCGGAAGTGAACCGAAGAAATAGGATTTGCCTTTTATAGTGGTAGGATCTAAGATATAACTTTTATTCTTAAACTCAACAATTCTAAAAACTGCTATATTCGAATACTTAAATTTTAATTCCACATTTACCACCCAAACACTTTCTGAATTGATTTAATACCTGAATCAATGTCATTTCTAGCTTCTCAACGTTCTGTATTTATAGCTCTTCAATTTCAGTTAATGTTAGTGTCTTATAATACTCTGGGATTTGTGGCATTCTCAGTATTACAAAAAACCACCATGAAATTATGCCATTTATAACCAATATAGCACTTTCATAACCACTATCAAGTCCTATAAAAAATGCTAAACAAACCGTATTAATTCCAAGAGTAATATACCACCAATCAATCATTCGTTTCCCTTTGGGTTCAAAAACAAGTCGACAGCGTTTACTGTTTTGGAGAACTCTTGATTCAAACTTTCTTACCGCACTTTTTTCATAAAAGACAGCCATAAGATAAGACAAAAATACAGAGAAAGCAAATAACACTACTTTCATTAAAATTTGCTGATTGATTCCCCAGCTAATAAAGGCATCTTTCATCAGCGTATGAGAGATGCCAACAAGTGGCTGAATCATGATAACTAGAGCAGTAGATGCGCCTATTGGTGTCTTCGATTTTATTCTAAAACTATCATTAGATGGAGATAGCTCAACCATATCAGCAGTAACCTCTTTCGGAAGCGAACCGAAGAAATAGGACTTGCCTTTTATAGTGGTAGGATCTAAGATATAACTTTTATTCTTAAACTCAACAATTCTAAAAACTGCTATATTCGAATACTTAAATTTTAATTCCACATTTACCACCCAAACACTTTCTGAATTTCGTTATAAGTTACATTATACCTTTTTCACTTCTTTAAATTCTAGGTATTTCTTTTGATAAGCATAAGTCAATGGAATAACGCCAGATTCAATCCAAATAAATAGATAGGCCAACAAACCATTCAACACTAGAATTGCAGCTTCTGTTCCATCATCTTCTCCCATATAAATAGAGAAAGCAATTGTATGTAAAATGAGAAATAGATAGGCATGGAATTGTCTTTTTTTCTTATTATTCTGAAAGATTATTTTAAACCTCTTCTTTTCCTGCGATAAACGACTTGAAATTGCCTTCCTTGATTTGATTAAAATACTTTGATAGACAATATAAGCTACCAAAATAGATATAGGAAATAAAGATACTTTTAAATATAGATTATGACTAATATCATAATATCTAAAAATTGATGTTACTACTCTATACAAAAGAAGGCTAAAACCAATAGATACCATACGCATTCCTGAAGGACCCATCTTAATTTTTTTATCAAAATTTTTATTCTGACTATCGAGTTCTATCAAATCAACTTCAAGAGTTTCAGGGGAAAGTCCCCAATAATAACTCTTTGGTGTCGTGGAGTTGGAATCAAGAACGTACTTTTTCTCTCCCATCTCTAACACATCAAAATAAGCAACATCTAATCCTCTAAAATTAATTTTCAAAATTACCACCCAAACACTTTCTGAATTGATTTAATGCCTGAAGCAATGTTGCTCCCTATTTCCTTAACACTTTTTTCAAGATTGTCGCCCATCTCATTTGCTATAGTTTTAATCTCCAAAAAGTTATTATAAGTTATAACTTCTCTATTCCATCAAAAATAATCTCTTGCTTTTCGTAACTTTCTCGGAGTGGTAACATACCTAAGATAACCGTAAAGAAACCCAAAAATAAAATACTGTTAATGATAAGGATAGAGGCCTCTGTCCCATTATCAGTAAATATATAAAACCCCAAACATCCTATAACCATAACGAAAAGAATAGGCAGAAGTTTATACAGTTTTAACTGACGTTGTGGTCTTGCTAATTTGAAAACTATTTGATACTTCGTTTCTTTACTTGAAAGTTTTTGTTGAAGATTATGACGAACTACAAAAGCAATGAACCTGAAAGTAAGATAAGCCAGGGCTATAAAGAGGACAAATAAACCTAATTTAAAAGAAATATTATGGCTAATGTCATAACTCTTAAAAGCATTCGTAACAATCCCATAACAAGCTCCCCCTATTGCTACACCTATTCCAATACCAATCGATTTAGTCATAGTTGGAGCCACACTTTCAAAACGCGTATCTCTTTTATCTAACTTTAAGCATTTAGCTGTGATTTCACTAGGAAGATAACCCCAGAAATAAGTTTTAGGACTAATGCTAGTCATATCCAAAAGATATTTTTCACCTTTAAATTCTACAATTTTATGAAAAGTTTTATTTGTTTCTTTAAATTTTAATTCCACATTTACCACCCAAACACTTTCTGAATTGATTTAATACCTGAATCGATAGCATTTCCAACTTCCTTGATACCTGAATCAATGTTGCTTCCAATTTCCTTAATACTCTTATCCAGATTGTCGCCCATCTCGTTTGCTATAGTTTTAATCCCCAAGAAGTTATTCTCATATGCTACATTTGCAACAACACTTGCTAATATACCTACTCCAATTGCCCAACCAATAGGATTGCTTACGACTGCCGCTGCTACTGTTGTCATACCAACTGCATCCGCTACAACTGCTGTTCCTACAGTTAAAGTTTCCACCACAACAGCTGTTGTCATAACATTAGTAGCCGTATGTGTAAAGGCGCGTCCAGCATTCTCATTTTGTAGGTTGTTCAAAAAGTCCATCCCCATAAATATCGAACTAATCCCTGAAATCCCAAGAGAAGAATTGGTTCCTGGTATAGGGATATTAATTTCTGAAGTTGTCAATTGCTTAAGTAGATTCACAGCATTTGATTTGAATAAAGCATCTGAAAATCCTTTACTATCTGCAGAGTAGGTAACGTTTATATTACCAAACTTATCAGTAGTAGTAAAATACTTAAAATATTCTGATAGTTTAGGATTCTTTGAGCTTAACTTAGAAATTGTTTTTTTAGCAATTTCTTCCAGAGACGTATCTCGGATAGTTTCAAGAAACTCCCCTAGACCGTTTAGGTCAACATTTTTATTAACTTTACTCTCGACATATTTTCGTACAGCATCTTTAACATTCTCTGGTAACTCTTTACCAGGATAACGTTTCCCATACTCTGCAATTGCCTTTATATCATTCTCATCTAATTCAGTTTCATTTTTAATTTTATCTACAACATTTTGATAATTTTGAATTACCTCAGAACGCTTCTTCCACTCATTATTAATATTATTAGCCCAAGGGGCTTGTCCCTCTATTTTAAAAGTTCCATCAAACTTTCCAAAGTCACCTGTGACTTGTTCGAAACCTTGAAAAACTAAGCTCTGTAAACTTTCTGAATCCGAAAACTGGCCACTAGTCGAGCTCGCAAATGACTGCAATTTATCTAATTTTTTTTGTAACTCATCTCGCTTACTCGTTGCATTTGAGATAATTTCTTGAACATTACTTTTATAAGTAGAATCGATGTTCTTTAAATCAGATAAACTGTTCAAAATAGCTTCTTGAGTCGAAATAGTTGTATTTTCCGCTTCAATTTGCTTTTGAAGTGTCTCCTCATCTAGACTTTCTTCACCGACTTGTGAATGGTAAAGAGTCGGTAGTTCACTCGCTTTTCCTCCCAGGCTCTCTGAAAAGAGGATAACTCCTCTCACTAGAGGAACCATTATATTTTCCGCATAGGACTTAGCACTATCATAGGCTTTCCCTTTCAATTCTTCTTCTGAAATCAATTTATTAAAGGCAGTAATGACAGCGTCATAATAATTCGCACGGCTACTTAATACCGTATTCGCTGTGCTACCCTGCGAGTCTGCTGATCCTATGTCTACTTTAATACCCATTTTTCCCCTCCTTTTGCGATTCAAGACGGCGTTGTTGGAAAAGAAGTTCCTCTTTTTCGCCCTCTAGCTTACTCATTGCTTTTTTTAATTCTTCTTTCCTCTCGGTGATAAAATCATCAAGTAGCTGTTCATTCCTTTTTAACTTTTCTATATTTTCAAGGCGATCCATCTCATCTTTCACTGATAACGGATAATAGCCTAATTCTCTATATGGGATGAAGTTCGATTGGCAAAGATCTGTAATCTCCGTCGCAATGGAAAGAAACTGAGTTCTTTCTTCTTCTAGCTTGGATAAATTTGTTTGAATCTGTTGAACACTACATTGAATATCTTCTAATTTTCTTTTCTCCATCCTCACTCCTTAAATAAATTATTTTGAGGAACAAATGACGGATTTGAGTATGGAGAAGGTAGACTGGTTGTCCCATTATTTGGAGTATTCTGCCACATTGTACTTATATTCTCATCTACTACTTCGAATTCATTTGCGACACTATGAATTAGTTTTACGAATTCACTTATTTTCGATTGAATATTTTTAGCAATAGAGGCCTCATTTATGATCAATCTTCTTCCTACCGTATTAGCGGTATAAGAGCTTGTCTTATCTCTAGTAACTGTACCGGCAGTTGTAATGCTATTGCTTGCTGATACAATTCCAGTTGCAATAGTACTTGCCTTGCCTTTTTCACTTTTTACTTGTCCCATGTTCAATAACCTTTTCAATTATCCTTTCTACTATCAAATCGTCAAAAGACCGGGTTGAATCTTGAATATCAAAAAATAGTTTTACTTATTCTTACTAATTTTGAGTTTGATGACTTCTTTCCGAGAATGTAAATAAATCTGATCGAGATCTGGAGCCACATCTCTGTTATACATTCCTTTATCTAAGAAGGTTTGATCCATTAGGCGCATACCAAAGATGACCCATTGGACATTTGTTTTGAGGTATCTAGGAATTGGGTCGATGCTTGTCCCAATATAAGTATAATCAGTACCAATAATAAACCTCATCCCTACTCGATACCCATTCTCAAACATAAATTGAAGCTGTTGATCATTTAAATCGCTTTCGGATACTAGTGCTCTCATATTAGGTATAAAAATGATCCACTCAGATGATATGCCTTTTTCAAGACGGCGTTCTATTTCATAGATTAGCTGATTTCCTATGTCCGATAGTTCCTTTTTACTTCCAACATAGGTTTTCACCTGGTCACTATATGCTTCATATTCTTGGAAAGCATCAATCAACATCATATGGACGTTAGGCATTCTAAGAATAGTTTTTAATAAATGATGTGTTATATTATCAAAAGCATCTTCTGCATTTGATACATAAGCCATGTGTTTAAATTTGCTAAGAGAGATATTGACACTTCCAACCATTTCTAGTTCCAAACCGATAGGAATCTGATTATTCTCAATAGCCTCTTGTACATCAGGCAAATTCAAAAATTCTTCCATCGTCAACTCCTCTGGTACCATTGGGATGGCACTTGGGCGCTGTCCGGTCCAGGCTTCTTGGAGGGAAGCGACTTCCTGACGTAGGTTATTGAGGACTTGGGTGTCATTGGCTCCATAAACTGGGAGTGCCAGCTGGATGACATCCACCTCTTCACGCTTCATAAGGGCACGTCCCTTGATATCTTCCATGGTCATAGCAAGTGGTGTAGAGCCCACGATTGCCCGCACTTCACCTGCCTCATTTTGTGGCAGGCTCAACTGGTGCTTGAAGTTCGAGTAGAGCTGAGCACGAAGGTTGGTTTGACGACCGGCTGTCATCAAGAGGTGAACCCCGATACTGAGACCTTCACGAGAGATACGCACCAAGAGCTTGAAGAGTTCCGCCTCATAGGCTTCTTCCTTGAAGGCTTCATAGCTATCTAAGAGGATGACGATAGCCGGCTCTTCCTGACCACTGGCCTGACGGTAGAGGTCTAAGGTCCCAACACCATAGTCCGCAAGGAGTTTCTTACGACGGTTGAGTTCGCGCTCCATGATTCGTACAAACTTAGAGATTTTCTCCGTTTGGTCCAAAAGCATGGTATCCGCCACCTGTGGAAGCTTGGACAATGGAGCCAAACCATTAGTACCAAAGTCCATCAAGTACATGGTAAGGGCCTTGGGACTGAATTTGCGAGCCAAGTCCATACCAGCAGTCTGAAGGAAGGTGGTCTTTCCTGTACCCGGACTTCCGTAGAGGAGGATATGACCATCCTTGGAGAGATTGATAGAGACAGCTTCCTGCTTCTGGGCCTGCGGGATATCCGCCATCCCCAAGAGGACAGAGAGTGGTTTCTCCTGTGCCCAGGCTACTGTCGGTTGCACTTCTTCCAGTTCGTCTAGCGTGATTCGCTCTTTGAGTGGCGGCAACCATGGCTGTGGTACTGGAGGAATCTCTTGTTCTTCACACAAGAGCTGGATATGGTGCACTATCGCATCCAACTCTGTCGGAACTTCCTTGATTTCATCCACATCTTCTAAGCCTGATAGGTCTTCATTCAAAATCTCATATTGGCCCAATTCATTGATTAGGTAGATGGTATGATCTTCGATCCCCATATCGTCCTTGTCCGGCTGGTAATCCGCCCCTGACCAAGCTGACTGGAAGAGTTCATATACTTCGTTATTCCCAACCTGTAGATAGGCACGTCCTGTCTGGGTAATCTCGGCCGCGTCCGGTGTATGAAGCATTTCATTGGAGTCCGAACGGTCTGCCACCTTAAGGGCGATCTTGAAGCGTGAGTTAGACCAGATCTGGTCATCCACCACACCAGATGGTTTCTGAGTAGCTAGAATCAAGTGAACCCCGAGGGAACGTCCGACACGCGCGATGGATACCAGCTCCTTGATAAAGTCTGGCTGGTTGACCTTGAGCTCTGCGAACTCATCTGAGATAAGGAAGAGGTGAGGGAGCGGTTCTGTCGCTTCTCCGTTTTTAAATTTCTTCTGGTATTGATTGATATGGTTGACTTCGAACTCTCCAAAGAGTCGTTCACGACGATGGATCTCCGCATTGATCGAAGCCAGGGCCCGCATGGATTGGGCACCATCCAAGTTGGTAATCGTCCCCAAGAGATGGGGCAGATTTTTAAAGAGATTGGCCATCCCACCACCCTTATAGTCAATCAGCAAGAAAGCCACATCATGAGGGTGGAAGTTAACAGCGAGGGATAGGATATAGGATTGGATGGTTTCTGACTTCCCTGAACCAGTCGTCCCTGCGATCAATCCATGAGGTCCATGGGCTTTTTCATGCAGATTGAGCTGAACCAGGTCATCCTGACCACGCAGACCAATTGGCACAGCCAAACTCTTGTAAGGTGCGTTCTTTTTCCAACGGCTCGATACCTGCAAATCCTCAAAGGTCTCCGCCCCATACATTTCCATAAAAGTCACAGAATCTGGGATCGAACTCTTAAGGTTTTGGAGGTGATTGAGCGGTGCCAAGGTACGGGCGATCCGCTCCTTGTCATAATCTGCTGGGAAATGATCCAAACGGAAGTCCGTCTCTTTCAAGACTCCTTCTTCCATGACCAGTTGACCTGTATTACGGTCCTTGATATTGATCACTGTCTGGATGTTCTCAGACAAGGAACTCATGACATCCTCTACAAAGATGAGAGAACAGCCTAATTCCGTTGGATCTTCGGTAAAGAACTCCATGATGATATGATCCAAAATCAGCTTCTCATCGGTCACCAAAACTACGTAATGAGGATGGAAGAGGGTGCTCTCCTTGTGGGATGCTTCTTCCTTTTGACTACGACGTAGTTTCAAGATTTGGTTCAAACTATTCAGAACTTGGTCCCGTGTTCGTTGATTGTAGACAAAACCGCGGACATTGAGTTCTTGCAGTTTGGCATGAGGAAGCCAACGCATCCAAGACCATTGCTCTTTTTCCTCTTCAGGCAGGATCGTAATAAACTGCACATCATGATAAGAATGGAAAGTCGCTAGCTGCATCACCAAAAGTTGCAGTTGTTCTAGAACGAGATTTCTAGGTCCAATATAACCCACCGGTCCATGGCTGAGGTTTGCCGGGATTGGCATATCTGGGATCTTTTTGTGACGACTATAGAGAGCGTAACCCTCTTCTTCTAGAGCATCCTTCTTACCACTACGCTCCTGTTGACCGTATTTCAAGTCATAGCTAGTCGGCATTTTCCCAAGTCCCAAACGATAGTATAAAAAGTCAAAATGCAAGGGAGTCTTTTCATAAATCCGGTGATTGTAACTCTCAACCAAGTCCGTCAACTCTAAAATCGTTGGAAAATGATAGTGCATCCCTTCTTTTTGTTCTCGTTCCAGACGAGTCAACTCTTTGACCTTATCTTTCAGGTAAAGACGATAGAGATCGACCCGTTCCTTCTTATCAGCCTTGTACTTTTTACGATTTTTGATAAAACCACGGATAGAAAAAATCATTGTGGTTATGGACATCCCTACTGTCGCAAGGATATAGATCCCTCGAGGTTGAATTAAGGTGATCAAGACGGTTACTCCGACCATCATCAGAGGAGGAACGATCAGCTTTAACAGTTCATCGCTCGGTTTAACCGGTTCCTGGCCTGGGGGATTAATCAAGATTTTATCCTCGCTACCACGATAGATGATCCGTGGAGAACGATGATAATCTGGATAATCTTCATAAAAACCGTATCGAGATGGTTCTCTCAGAGTCAGTTGTGGCCCAACTTGGGAAGGACCCTGAACCCATACTTCATCAGGATAGAACTTGATCGTCACCGCCCCTAGACTCATCTCATCTCCAAAACCAATCAATTGCTGGTCCATTTGTTCCAGATGATTGTTTCGATAAAATGCGCCTTTTAGTCGAGTTAGCTTCCATTGATTTTGGGATTTTTGGAGTAAGAGTTCAACATCTCCATCTAGTGTGATCAATGCACCTTTTTGAGAGCCAATCTGAAACTCTGATAAATCCAAAAGGTCATAAACCCTTGGCTCCCCTTCTCGGAGATAAAAGACGACCTCACCCAAACGCAGACCATCTTTCAAGAGTCCTGCTTCATCGTCGTACTGATAAAAGACCTCGTCACCATCGACCTTGAGCTGAATCGGTCTTTCCTGTTGAGAAAGGTAGACTTGGGCCTTTTCAGTCGCCCCGACCAAGACCGTCTTATCTGCACTCAGTTCTACTTCATAACGCAGACCTTGGCTGTAGAAAATGATTTGTTTTTTCATAATTTCTCTCCTTGGTCTACTTTAATTGCTAGAGGAGCTACTTGGAACAGGTTTCTTCTCAGATGACGGTTTGGTTTCAGAAGCCTTGTCTTGAGGGTTAGGAGTTGTAGAAGCATTGGAGCTTGATTCACTCGTTAGTAGCTCACTTCGACTATCCCAGTATTTCTTATACTCGCTTTCCAAAGTATTCAACTTACTTTCACGGTCTTTCCCTGACAAGTTGCCATCTTCTCGAACCTGCTTGATTTCCTGAGTCAAAGCATAGAGAATCAAGTCACTGTCGTTAATCCGTTTGGCAATATCAAGAGCCTCTTCAAAGCGATTGCGCCCAACCTGGATCCAGTAAGTCAAATAAAGTTCATCTGACTTGAGTGTTACGTTGTTCAAGATGACTTTCTTTTGTTCAGAAGAAAATTCCAACCCCTGAATATAAGAGTAAGCCAACTCATACTTTTGCGTATTCGGCAAGCTAGCTGGATCAATTCTCTCTAATTCTGTAATAACACCACTATAATCAACTTTAATAAAGGCAGTATCTGCCTGCAACATCTTTTCTTTGAAAGGATTTTGCACAAAAATCAGATAGATCAGTGGAACGATCAACAAGACAACGCTGGCTGTTAACCAAATCGTTGCCAGTTTAAAGACACGATGGCGTCTACTTGGAACCAAGACCAAATCTGCCCGTTCTTTCGCAGCCTTCTCCGTGTAGTACTTCTCCAAAACAGCTACTGCAGCCTCTATATCATCTGCCTGACATAGGTCATTTAAGAAGTCGGGCAAGGTCTCTAATTCCAAGGAACCATTATAAAGATCCATGAAATCCAAATCGCTAAATAGTGTTACTGTAAAACATTTAGCCTGGCGTAAAAAATCTTCTGAGGATATGGATTGAGGAACCATCAGACCAGGAATTCCACGATAAGCAATCTTAGCCTGAGCATCCTTGGTAATAAAGAGATTTACTGGGTGCAAAAGGAAAGTCACAGGTAACTCCAAGGCGCCCTCTAGACGAAAAACGTTTAGGGCCAAACGGATTCTTTCCGAAATGGTACGTTCCTTTATTTCCTCATAAGTCAGTCCATGAGCTTCGACTTGATAGGAGAAGGTGACACTATCCTCATCAGACACCATCGATTGCTCCAAAAAGAATGGATGATGCAAATCCAATAGTAAGAGTTCCCGTAAATCTTGACTCGCAACATCTGAACGTTTGAGTTTTAATTCCCAGTTTGTTTCATTTTTTTCATAGACAAACGACTGTCCACCAAATTCAAATTTTTCTTCAGCCACCTATATCTCCTCAATTTCTACTAAATCTCCTGTCGTCATAGGATAATCAGACAGATGTTTCCCTTCATCAATCAACAAACCTTTATTGACAATTCTTAATTGATATTTTTTTCGCTTGATACCTGGATTAAAAATCGTATCCACTTCTCGCACCAGCCGGCGCACTTCAATTCGCCGCGGAATGCGAATATCCACATCTCTTTCTCTCAAACGTAGGGTAATATTGATATGTTGCTCCACCTTTTACACGCCTCCTATGTCTGGTTTATCCTTTTCTAAGTTATTTAGACAGACTAGTTGTAAAATTAGTCCATCCCTTCTACCATCACACGATAACTCATTACTGCCGTTGCTCCAAAAAGCAAGAAAATCAACACCACATAGAATATCTCTGGAAGAAAGTCATTCAGACCACCTTTTTCTACATGGCCTATATTTGTTTGGAACTTGATTGTTTTTTGAGCATTGGGCTGAAACAACTGTTCTTCAGAAGATTTTTTCACTGGTCTCTGTATAGCAGAAAACAGTTGGCCCCTTTCTGTGATCAACTGTTCCTCTTGATGCTGTTGCATGTCCTGCAACCTCTTTTGAGTCGCTTCATTAAAAAGCTCCTTGATTTGTTCAGACTGTAGACCAAATTTCAATCCCTCTTTCTTTTCAAGTCGGGAATCATCAATCTGCAGACTGTTATCCTTCAAATCATCTGCAGCAGCCCCAGAGACTGCTGCACATGTTACTAAGGTAAGAAGGAAAAGAATGATTTTCTTCATATTTCTAATTTCTATTCTTTCTCAGCTTGACTTGCTTGAAACCACAAACTACTTTCTCTGATAAAAATATTTATAACAAGTAAAACAGCTATGACAACAATCGTTGCAACAAAAGCGATAATTGCTGCTGGATGTCCATCAAAATATCCTGAGAGCAAACCTTCTAATATCGATAACGCATTGAGGTTTTTGATAAAGGCTGGGAAGCCAGTTAGACTTGCTGTTGTCCCAATAGCATTTGATAGGTAGACAAAGCTAATCATCATAAAGAAGGCGAGACCCATACCAATCACTCGGAAATGTTTAAGCAATAGATATTGTCCTTGAATCAGTACAAATGCGGCTAAAACAATTAATAGAACCCAAGATGGTTGATACTCACGACCAACCTGTAGCTGAACACTTGATACAACACCAACTACCAATCCGACAACGAGACTTAAAGCAGACAGGATGGTTACCGTCATCAAGTCTGTATCATGTAACTTATCAAGTTTGAACTTATCTTTGACTTTGCGAATAACGTTTTGAGTTGCAAACAGATAGGCTGTAAAGAGGCTAACAATCTCCAATAGTAAAATCCATGTAAATGGACGGTAAACATTGACAGTCGCTTTCACTGAAGTAGCATTTTGTGTAACAGGGTTGGATAAGAAGTTCAACAATACTTCGTTTGGTACCCCATTTTGATAGGCATTATTCAGAACCTTCACAAAGGATTCTACAAAGTTTCCATTGTTAGTCAATTCTTCGTTAAACTGCGTCATCAAGGAGTCAGCATCTTGTGACAACTTTTCAGTACTTGTTTGAGCGTTTGACAATTCACGATTGAAATTACCTAAAGTTTCATTCACAGACTCTGCAGCTTTGACATTACTTTGAGAAGATTCCTTCACACCCGTAGTTTCTGACAAGAGAGCTGCATAATCTGAATTTAGAGTAGCCAATTGATTATTAGTCTCTTCAAAAGCAGAATTGCTCCCCCCTTGCTTCTCAACCAAATCATCTAGTTTCTTTTCCAACTTCTTGTACAACTCTAACTGTTCATTGATTTTTGTATTCAATTCTTGGTTGGTAGTCAAAACATCCTGCACATTTTTTTCTAGAACAGGCTTCAGTTTAGTCAGTGATGACAAGGCTTTATCTACTTTCTCTTTAGCACCCTCTGTATCTTTATCGCTAACAGGTGCAGTTAAGCTGTCTTCATACTTCTTCAGATTTGAACTAATAGCTTCAAACCAAATATCTGACAATGCTTTAGACACATCACTATTTTTTAACCCTCTGACGGTATCGTATGCTTGTTTTAGTGATTCTACCTTTTGGTAGGCAGAAGCTATTTTCTGAACTTTTTGTCCGTAAGAAACTGCTGCTTGCTGAACACGTAACACATCTACTGGAGCACTAGCTGCTTGGACATCATTCAAGGAAATATTAATTGATTTTAGCTCTGCTTTTGGAGCTGGGCTTGGAGTCCCGGTTGAACCTGTAGTTGTAGTTGAGGTTGTCTCTGCAACACTATAGGCTACTTTAAAAGTCCCACCCGTCTTCAAATCAATTTCTTGACCAAACTCAACTGGTGTACCATCATAAGTGACGGAGTGAACTGTCACTCCTGATTCAGCTTTCCATGATACCTTAGCCTTTGTTCCTGTTCGTCCAACAGCACTCGTACTCGTGATTGCCAGATTTTCCAAATTCTTCAAATCAGTCGAATTGATTTCGTCACTAGGCTCTTTGATTGTTTTTAATTCAGTATAGTTTACAGAAGGAATTGTGATCGGTGTCATACCAAAACCACTAAATTCTTTTCCACTAAAGTCTTCTTTGGGTAATTCTGAGATTGCAGAAGCCAGCTGCTCTTTTAGAGATTCCTCAACCTTCTCTAAATCCTTGTTTGCAGCTTTATCCAAAAATCGACCGAGAGTGATTTCGCTCTTCTCACTTGTTCCATAATAAGTGGCTAATTTCTCATCAATAAAGTTATGAATATCCTTTTTATGATTTTCAAACTTCGTTCTTTCATCTGTTAGATTGTTCTGTAAACTATCAATCTCTTTTTTGATGTTTTCTGCGACTGTTTTATAGGAAGGTACAACTTCAGATGACGTACCATCAGAGGATGCTGCTGTTCCATCTATATTAGAAGTCAGATTACCTTGAGATTCGATTAATTTCTTATAAGTTTTAATTTGTTCCTGAACGTCTTCCCGACTCTGAGAAATGAGCCCAGTGATAACATCCGCATGATTTTTCTTCTCAGTGACCCTATCCTGAAGCAGAGTGTCAAGCTTTTTACCATAGGCAATCTGTGAAACGTCATAACGACCAAAAATCTGAGAATAACTATCCAAACCTGTCTTTAAAGCACTGTTGGCGTCAACAGAAGAACTAGACATACTATAGAGAGTTGGGAAAAGATTTTTAGAGTTGATAGCTGTCCCATATAAGTTCGTACGATAGTTTCCGATATTGGTCGCTTGTATCTGTGAGCTAGCTTGAACATTCTTTTGTGCAGTGTAAAGATTGTTCAAAATACTAGCCATATACATATCGACTAACTGACCATTCAAATCAGCAACAATATCTTTCGCTAGTTTATTTGCATCATTTTCTACTTGCAAATTTCCTTGCGCATTCACCTTATAATTGATGGTTGTCTTATCAACATTGATGCTGTTAATATCGAGTATTTTTTCAGAAAAGTCACTAGGAATTGTTAAAACGAGTTGGTATTTCCCACTTTCTAACCCAGAATCAGCTGCTCCACGAGGGACAACAGACCAGTTTTGTGAATTATCACGCTCGATATTTTTTACATAACTAGCACCTAGATTGTATTCTTTTGTATCTACGTAGACAGGCTTATCTTCATTTACGATAGCTACATTTAATTTTGTCTGCTGATTAGCCTTTGCATTATTTTCATTGCTAATCGTTGTATTTTTTTGAACAGATAGATTCAAAAAAATAATCAATGCAAGCAATCCTAATGCCAGCAGACTACTTCCTATATATTTAAAAATTCTATTCTTCCTCATATTACTTTAAATTTTCTCCGTCATAAAAAATAGGAAGGCTCTCGCCCTCCTAAAGCCACTTATATAACAAATTAAATTTGTGATGCAAGATCTTGGTCGTTTTGTTCAACAATTTCAGCAACCTTGTTCAACTGTGCATTGATCTCATCAAGCAAAGTTGCAAACTCCTCAATTTTTGGAGACAATTCTGTGAATTGGCGATCAAAGCTCTCAAAAGCAGCACCTTTCCAGTTGTCTCGGATAGTATTTTGCTCTTGAGTCAATGTACGAAGTACTTGTCTTACTTCCTCAGAACCTTGAGTGTACTTTTGAGCAGAGGTGCGCAATTCTTCTGTTGTTAATTGAATTAAAGCCATGTGAAACTCCTTTATATTAATTTATGCCCTCATTATATCAATAATTTGCCTCAATTGCAAGTTTAAAATTCATTTTTTATTCTATTTATAAAAAAATAAGAGCTATTTCCATCTAAAAACTAGTAAGAAGGATTAAATTATCTACTTTTCTTGTATAATTACTTCTTTTTTTATTTATAATAACAAAGTATAACAAACTCATATCATCCTTCTTTTATAAGGTATATTTGTCAAACGTTCTTTTCTTCTAACTTTCTATGAAAGTTTTTATTCTCTTGATGACGAGCTTCCAACACATTCTCTATACGACTCTTGTAAAGTTGATGATAGTTATCCAAATTGTTCTCTATCTCAAAGATATATGGTTGAATTTCAGCAAAACTACTGTCTCTGCATGCATAGGAAAGCGCCTCTAGGAGATGATCCGTCTCCCTACTAAACTTGTGGAAATCATCATCCAAATCCATCTCTAAACGCTCTAAGTCTCGTAATTTACGATTATGCTCATCCTCTAGTTTCTGAAGTTCCTTTTTATCCATCACAAGTTTTCTCCTAGTTTTTGATTGGACTTTGTAAAGTAGGGGTTTGCATGGTCTGAGTCAAGTAAGTTTCAGCAGCATCAGCAGCCTTGCCCTCAAATCCACCCTTAATATTGTTTACATAAGTCTTCGAAGCGTACTCATGCATATCTGAGGCTGCTTCTTGTAACTTTTTAGCTAACTCCACTCCCTTAGCAAGGATTGACAGTTCTTTTGCAGTTACTAAGGCCCTGACTGCTTGGCGTTCTTGTTCCTTCATTCTTTCCTTGAAGCCTCTGTCGAGTTGCTCTCTTGTAATTAAAGTATCCTCATCCGTTAGGACTAACATTTTTTCCCCTCCATGTTTGTTTTACATCCGCCAATAGATTGTTAAAATCTTCAGCACTATTTGTATCTATGGTTTCAAAGGAACCACTAGCTTTAACCAGGCTTTCCCCTAGTTGCTCAATTTGTGTCAGGAAGGATGTTGCTGCAGTCTTCGTGTCACTTGCAACGCCTTCATCCCAAAAGCTTGTTGTGTCAAAACCAGAAAGTAGATTTGTAACTTCTGAACTTGACAAATATCCAACCATGTCAAACGCTGTCTGTCTTGTTTCTTTTATCATGTTTTGAATATCTTCCTTAGCATCTGAAAGTAAGGTTTTCACAGATTTAACTTTGTCTTCCATGTCAAAATTTGCCAACTGGGCTGCTGTCTGAAGCAACTGAGCTCGGACCAAAATTCTCTTTTCTCCTGTAAGATTACCATTTCTCAGTTGTTCCTGGTAACGAGGAATAGCTTCTCGATCCCACTTTATAGATTCCTGACGAGCTTCTTCGACAATTTTACTATATTCAGTTGTAAAATTCTCGTAAACAGCATAACCAATAGCTGCCTTTATTTTAAACTCACCCCTCATAATGGCATTTAAAACATTTGAGGCTACATTTTCATTGACTCCTAAAGCCCGGAGGGAATCCAACGTTGTTGCTATCAGTCGAGCTAGCTTTTCACCTGCCCTGAGCAATTCTGGGTGAAAATCCTCAGACGCAGTCAATAAATTTCCCTTTCCATCCGATTGGAAAACACCAAAGTCATGGGAGCTTTCCGGATCAGTAATTTGGGTATAATGAAGGGGAACGAGGACATTGACTTTACCGACGGGTTTCTTAAGAGGTTCATCGGAGTCCCCCGGTAATTTGGTGATGGTATGCTCACGATTGAGCATCCCCACGACATCAAATGGATTGACATAGTACTCGATTTTTTCGCTGATCTTTTTGATTTTCTCATCGCTGAGTCCCATTTTCTTTAAACTCTTTGTCGTGTCCGGCCCGTCAAAGAGGACCACTTTGCCGATTTTCTCCAGTTCTTGATCAGTAAGGCCAGCTACCCCTTGGGCAGAGACAATGGTCCCTAAGGAGTGACCTGTGATGTCCATCGTCGCATTTGGAGCCTTTTCGCGCATCTCAGCGATTTTGGCTTTCATTCCTACTGTTGCTAACTTGGCTTGCGGCGTATGGATATGGTTGAGAGCGAACTTAGCGTCGTTCTCAACCCAGTCGTTCCAATTTTCTTTACTGATGGCATCACTTCCGCGGATGGTCATATAGGTTTTCGTAGTATCATTAGTCAAGGTAGGCGTATCCGTTAAGTAGTAGGCACTGAAACCAGCTTCATCATCAGTTAAGAGTCCTTTTTGATACCGTTTGTGACGAATATCCTGCCTCATCCCATTCGCATCAGGAACTGGTATCGATGTAACTTTATAAGTATCTCGCAAATCAGGATCCGGCTGCAAGTAGACTCTACCATTATGGGGTAGATGTTTGCCTCCAGGGGTGATTTCTTTTACATTACCATCCTCATCCAACATATATCCATCATTTGAGAAATCAAATGTTTGTACGTTCGTTGAACTATTTTGAGGAGGAAAATTACTTGGGCGAAAAGTGTAGGCAGCTTGTGCTAAATCTGCATAAAAATTATCAAAGGTTTTTAAATTACTGTTACTCATAAATATCCCATAAATTTCCTTTCAAAATTCTTATTGGTTGCATTTGAATAATAACAAGTTTCTCAGGGATTTCATTTAAATTACGTTTTAGTGGAAAACCTAATGTAAATTTAGTATCCTTATTATTATTGATTCTACCGTTCACTGTCATCATATAACCTCCGCCTTGAGGAGTTCCATTTCCTACCTGACCAACTTCCATACTATCCCAATCAAATTGGACACTCTCAACTTTTGAATTCCAAGATTTAACGAAGTTCGCCATTTCCTCTTCATGCTCCTTCAGATAAGCCAACTGCTTAGCCCGTGGGCTCAGAGTTATTCCTCCAAATAGATTTGTTTCCTGTGCCATCCATGCGCCTCCTCCAAATACTACAAGGGCTATAACTAGCCAAACCAAAGTACGTTTTTTCATCTCTTTCCTCCTATATAGCGGAATCTAAGTATATTATACCATGAATGTAAAAAAAAATACTTTTAGCAAGTATTTGAAGTCAGTGGGGAATGAATGATGTTAAATTTGAATAAAAATTATCAAAGGTTTTTAAATTACTATTACTCAAACGGTTTCCCTCCAATGCCTAGGCCATTAACTAATGTCATCGAAGCTAAATCAACTTTTCCATCATCTACAATTATCATTACATGCCAACCAGAATTATCAATGTTATTAAACGTTCCATAAACATCAATAATATCTCCTCCTCCTTGAGGTGTACCATTTCCTACCTTATCCCATTGTGTCTGTCTCCAATCAATTTGAACAGATTCAATCTTTGAATTTTTAGACTTTACAAAATCTTCTATTTCTTTTTGATGCTCCTTTAAATAAGCCAACTGCTTGGCTCGCGGACTTAGAAATAGATTTGTTTCCTGTGCTAGCCATGCGCCTCCTCCAAATACTACAATGGACAAAACCAGTAAAATCAAGGCACGTTTTTTCATATTGATACTCCTTCAGATATATCATCTCCCTCTTACAATCCCAAACTCCTTAATTAAAAACAAATTACGGATCTATTGTTGCTTTAGAAATAGAAGATTGTCATTAAAACTAGTATAGCATAAAAGCCTCAAACAGCCTATTTCACCAATCACTCTTCTTGAAGATTTGTTAATAATTTGACCAGAAGAATTTGAGTTGAATGCAAAGAAACAATAGTGTGAATTGTGCTAAAAATCATCAAAAACACCTCATAGTGTGAATCATGAAGTGCTTGTGAACGTTGATAGTATCGTATTGATTAACGTTCTGAGGCAACTGACTTTGTCAGATTGCACCAATTTAGTATGAAAATATAAAAAAGAACACCTCGAAAGGTGCTCTCTGTAAGTATAGTAATTCTCTCGAATTAACGTTTACTAAATTGTGATGCTTTACGAGCTTTCTTAAGACCTGGTTGGGGCACCACTTATTTCATCTAATTTCAAAGTTCTTTAAAATCAACGTTTTCATAAGTTTTTAAAAAATAAAATTTCAACTAATTTCAATCAGTTTGATTAAAATAAGGTAAACTTTCATTAAAAATAAGATAAAATCGAACCAGAATATCAAAAGTTTACCCTGTACAAAATTTATATATACCAGAACAACAACATAGAAAAGAGAGCTAGGCACTCTCTTTTTTTATCTATATTTTCGTTTTCCTGCCAATGCAAGGAGGCCAGTGCTTGCTCCAATTAGAGCTAGGAGGCCTGATTCTTTCTCTCCTGTATTTTGATAGTTATTTCTTAGATTCAGCTTTTGCGTTGGTAACTTTTGCAGGCACTTGATATACTTTATCAATTTTAATCATTATAAATATCATGTCGTGTTAGTCTATCTTCATAAATTACTTCTGCCATTAATTCACCAGATAAGTTCTTTTTTGCGTTAGAAACTAGCCAATCAAGAAGATATTCTTTGGTATAATTTCTACCAAACGCTTTGTTATACATATACATTGCATGTAAATTGTCTGAAGATTTTTCAATACAATCAAGCAATCCAAGTTCATTTAGATTTTGTGCTAAAATAATTGAATCTTTTTTTAGTAAATCCATGTAGACTTTTTTTCTATATATCTCATTGGTAATTGATTCCATTTTTTCTAAAACAATATCCAATACTATACTATTTTTCTTAGGTATTGTATTTATTTGATTATTTTTGAATTCTTTTTCATATCGTTTTAATTGTGATAATGATAACGAACCTGTCTTCTTTGTGTAAATATTATAATCGAAATATCTTTTCAAAAATTCTTCCATGCTAATTTTATCTTTTTTTCTCTGTTCATATAGAATTTCTGCCAAATTTTTTGAAATAAACTCTCGTTGCTTTTCTTCCTTTAAATCTCGAAAATAAAAATACATTAGCTTATCCTCTTATTCTTTTATATATTTCTAGTATAAAACATTTTTAAAAAAGTGTCAAAAGTTTCTAATTAAATGAACCTGGATTATGAATAAATGCCGTTTACAAAAGTATTCACTTATGGAATAATAGGCTCATAAGTTGGCCGACTTATAAATTAGTAGTTGCTGTCACTATTGCACTATCAACAGACAGTTTAGGCTTATCTGCCTATGTTGATGCTTATAGAAGCCATGGAGGTAATAATATGGCAATTCCAAGTTGGAAAAGAACTCTTGAAGAAGTTCTAAAACATAAAACACAAGCTACAATAATGAGTAGCGAGAAAACTGGAAACAAATATACAGTTGATGTAATTCCAGTTCTACAAGTAGTTTCAACTGGCTCCGTTGCAAACGTTGATGGAAAATTTAAATATTCAATCGTTGATACCAAAAACAATCTAGAATATACTATTAAAACAACAAATGCAGTTGATGTTAAATTTGGTACCATTCTTCATTTTAGAAATGTTCGAGGCGGTACTACATCAGGCGAACATGGTTGGTATGCTGCTGATTCCGTCACAATTGTTGAAAAATAAAGGGGAAATTAATATGGAAATTCACGAACTTATGAGAGCATTATTGCTACATAATCTTCATGCAAATGGTGTCTTACCCACCCTGGATATTTCACACAGAGAATACGACTTAAATTCTAATTCGTTTTTGCATATATTTACTGGGGAAGTTCTTGTTAGCGGAAGTAACCTACTTGAAATTTTGTCATCTAGCTGGTTTGATACCCACAAATTAACGGAAGCAATTTTACGGGATTTCGAAAAATATGAACCAGCTAAAAACCTACAAGTAAGTGCTGAACTCAATGATTCTCAGGTAGTTATCAGTTACTACATTACTGTGAGCATTTAATTTTTTGAGCAGCTGGTGTATATTTCAGCTGCTCTTCACTTTGAGGAGGAAAAATGTTTTACTTTTTATTCAATATTTTATTAGTATTTTTTCTTTGGTATGCTCTGATTTATTCATTTATTTTCTTAAAAAGACGAGCTGATTTTTTTACTGGTAAAGTAGTAAAAACAAAAAATTTAAAGGTAGTTTCTTTACAAATCTTACTATACCAGGTTGAAACGATTTTTCACTTGGCTAAATCTATATTTAATAAATTCCAAATCTACTTCGAAGAAAAAAATACTCATAAGAGAAAAATAATAGTTCTCCAAAATGTAGTGTACCATTTAAACCAGAATTTAAACAGAGATCTTGAAATCAAGACTGTTTCTCCTTCAACTAGTAACGGAGTCGGTGTTTGGATTTATCTAGTGAACAATTTAAATGATGATGAAAAATTCTCACTAGAAAACTACTTCATAGGAGTTATTTCTAAATACACTAGTGAGTTTGCATTGGATGTATTAACTGTTGAACAGGTCATAGGCGCTGGTTGGGTTGCTATATTCGATGTCAAAACAATCGAAGAGGCAACATACAATCGTATGGCAAGACAGACTGAAATCAATCAAGAAGAAGACTTCTAAGATGATTAAAAACGTTTTTGAAGTCAACAACAGAGGTCAACCCACTCCTGTTTCTATTGATATAGACAGACACTATGCCTGGGTCGTTGCTGGACCATCAGGAGTAGGCAAGTCTACGTTTTTACGCAGGCTCATAGGATTGATTTCCTTTTATGACGAAACTGCTGAAGCATATTTCATGGATTTTAAAGCTGATGAAGATATGTTTTCAATGACTGGAAATCATGTTGCTAGAAGTTTTGAATGCCTCGACTTGTTTGAGACTGTTTATAATCGTTTTAAAGCCAGACTTAATAAGCAAGAAGAAAACTCTCATAATCTTTACCTGATTTTCGATGAGTGGCAAGCTTTCCTAGCTTATCTAGAACAGACTGATAAGAAGAAACATAAAGATATTTTATCAAAAATGTTGATGATGAATAGCATGGGTAGAAGTCTAGGTTTACGAATTATTCTGTCTAGTCAGCGGTTCTTAATGGTAGATTTACCAGGTCGGTATAACTTCAACTGTATAATTTCATTATCTACTAGTTTTCTCATGTCTACGAATAACAGGCAACTCCTTTTTCCTGATATGGAAAAAGATGAAGTTGTAGTAAAACCTAGAGGATATGGCTATTTTCAGCTAGAAGGGGAACCTGTTAAGATGTTTCGCACTATTCAAGTAAGAGACGAAGAACGGTTAAACCAGCGGATACAAGAGCTATTTTCAAGATATAGCTAGCGATTTTTCTGCTACACTTGTTTGATGCGACACTGCCCTTGCAAATGGTTTCATCGGTATAGGTGTCGGCACGACCTCATTAGCAGAAAAATGCCTATTTGCAAGGGCTTGAGGGGTGGAGATTTTTTAAGCGCAACGATGCCAAAGGCAGGGAGTGAAGCGCCAAAAAATACTACCCCGTCCCTTGTTGAATTGGCAAGCGTTCTCGGTTCGATGGGGTTTCATCGGGCAGGAGAGGCTGGGGGTTGGGCAAAGCCCCTAGATAAGATTTATTGGGGTTACTACGACCCCCAATAAATCAATATTCAATAATCATAGAAAGAAGACAAAATGGCAAAAAAACAACGTTCTAATAAATGGGCTTTTCTCATCTATAAAGAAAGTGCTCCAGAAAATTATTTAGATATTTTCGAAGAGTTACACATTCCATTTATTCTTAGTCCTTGGCACGACAAGGATATAAACAAAGAAACGGGAGAATTTAAGAAAGCACATAAGCATGGAGCATTCTACTTTGATTCTCTCAAAAGCTACTCTCAGGTGTCAGAGTTTATCCAAGATAAACTAAACGGTCCTAGCCATGTGGAACCTGTCATGTCACCAAAAGGTATGTACGATTATTTCATACATGCAGAGAACCCTGAAAAAACTTTATACAGCATAGAGGATATTGAATCAGGTTGTGGATTCGAACTTGATAAGTTCTTGATAGAGCAAAATTCAAATTTATTTTTGGAAACTGTTATCGATGTAATTACCGATAACAATTTTACCGAGTTCGAAGACTTAGTTCACTACGCTAGGAACAAAGATATTTCACTACTGGGATTAATAATTGAACGAACCTACTTTTTTACAAAATTTTTAGATTCTAGACGTTATAATCCCCAAAACAATAAAAAAACCTCATCAGAAGATACTTTGGCGAGCAATTCTGATGAAGTAGGTACAGAAGATTATAAATCTCCTGATACTTCAATTGTAGCACAATAGGGAGGATATTATGCAAGTTATTTTACCAGATGAGCAAATTAATCAGATTCAGCACCTAATTTCTGAACTAATCAAGAAAGAAATTGAAATTAGGTTAAACAATAATAATCTTAACAGTCCGTTTTTAAATAAACAACAGGCTTGCCAATATTTGGGTATCTCAAACAATACTCTTGATAGTTGGATTAAACAAGGACTGCCTACAATAAAAATAGGCAAGACTATACGATTTAATAAAGAGGCCATTAATTCATGGCTTTACTCACAAAACTAGAAATATCTATATTTTTGTTTTATAATAGTCATGATATTTTCTGGTTCGATACACAACAAGGAGAATATCATGACTATCAGTAAGACAAAAAACGGAACTTATCGCTTAAAAGTCTATATCCCAATTGAAGCACGAATGCCACTTGGAATTGTCAATAGCAATTATTACGATAAGAGATTCAAAACGAGAAAGGAGGCAAGGCAAGCTGAGATAGACTTGCTTACCAAGTTAAATCAAATAGAGGATAATGAGTTTTCAGGACTAGCAAAAGGAGATATTCTTTTCTCAAACTTCTATAACAATATCTGGTGGGACTCTTATAAAGCAGGACAAACTACATCCACTTCTAAGCCACCAAGCAAGTCAACAATTGCTAATACCAAAACATGTTTTGAAAAGCATATGCTACCACTTCTTGGCAACTATACGATTCAATTTTTAAACCAAAATAAACAGGTTATTCTAAATTTGATGACGGCAAAAGCTAACGAATATGCAAACTTCAAAACTTTACGAAGTTACGTTATTTCTATTTTTGATTGGGCGGAAGAACTTGAGTATATTGAATCAAATAGAGTTGCAAAAACTTTAAGACGAATTAAGGCTGTAAAAAAAATTCAACTTGCAGAATCAAAACGTGATGAAGATTTATATTTAACTCATGAGCAACTCCAAGAGTGGTTTTCAGCCTTTAAAGAGGATTTAGAGAATGATAAAATATCACTCAAAGATTACGTCCTTTTCTATCTCACTTTTTTCCTCGGAGATAGAAAATCAGAAACATATGCTCTCCAGTGGAAACATATCGACTTTTCAAAATCTCAGATTCAGTTAATTCAGGCTTTAGATAGATACGGACAAGTAAAATCTACCAAAGGAAATAAAAAAACAATCTTTTCTATTTCTAGTGACTTACTTCAACTTCTGACTTCATGGAAAAAACAACAAAAATATGAACTGGCAAAGTTTGGTATCATCAGTAATCCAGAACAATTCATCTTTACTTACATAGATACCAAAGGTAATATCAATAAACCTTTACATTCTGACTATCTCAATAATAAGATGAAAACTATCAGAAAGCGACACCCAGAGCTTACACACGCTACGCCACACAAACTACGTCATACGGGAGCAACGCTCGCTAAACAAGCAGGAATGAGCTTAGAAGCCATTTCTGAAGCTCTAACTCATAGCGACACAGGTACAACACAGATTTATGTCAATACTTCTAATGTAGTCCCTATGGCCGTCGGTGAATTTGCCTTACAGTCTCTAAAATAATAAGGTGAAAATAAGGTAAACTTTGAGGTGAACTTTTTCAAAAAACATAAAAAAAGCACCCATGAGGTAAACTCTTGAGTGCTTTGAAACGTTGATATAATCGTATTGATTAACGTTTTGAGAATTGTGAAGCTTTACGAGCTTTCTTAAGACCTGGTTTCTTACGCTCAACTTTACGTGAGTCACGTGTAAGAAGTCCTGCGCGTTTCAATGAATCGCGGAAGTCTGGGTCTACTTGAAGAAGGGCACGAGCGATACCGTGACGGATAGCTCCTGATTGACCAGCGTATCCACCACCTACAACATTAACGAAAACGTCGTATGAACCTACAGTTGAAGTAACTGCGAATGGTTGGTTGATTACAAGACGAAGGTCAGCGTGTGGGATGTACTCTTCAACATCTTTTTTGTTAACAGTGATTTTACCAGTTCCTGGAACAAGGCGAACGCGTGCAACAGCGTTTTTACGACGTCCAGTACCTGCATATTGTGCTTGTGACATACTTTATTGTTCCTTTCCTTAGATAAGTCCTGAAATATCAAGAACTTCTGGTTGTTGCGCAGCGTGAGTGTGCTCAGCTCCAACGAATACTTTCAATTTCATACCTTGAGCGCGGCCAAGAGTATTGTGTGGAAGCATACCTTTAACTGATTTTTCGATCAAACGTACTGCATTTTTAGAACGAAGTTCACCAGCAGAGATTTGTTTCAATCCACCTGGGTGGTTTGAGTGAGTGTAATAGATCTTATCAGTTGCTTTTTTACCAGTCAATTTAACTTTTTCAGCATTGATAACGATTACGAAGTCACCTGTATCAGTGTGTGGTGTGAATGTTGGTTTATTTTTTCCGCGAAGTACGCTAGCAACAACTGCTGAAAGGCGTCCAAGAGGTACATCAGTTGCGTCAACAACATACCATTTGCGTTCTACTTGGCCTGGTTTAGCCATGAATGTAGTTTTGTTCATGATTTCTCCTATATGAATATCGTTTTTGTTTACAGGGCGGATGTTCCGGTCCGCGGGGTATTTGAAAGGTTCCGGGGCCTTACAAATGGGGTAAACAATACCGTCTACTATCATACCAAATTTCACTACTAAAAGTCAATAGATATGAAAAATATTTTTGCCGATTTCAGTGTTTAACATCTAGAAAAACCTCGCTTTTGCGAGGCTCTCCTATTTATAAGCTAAGGCACGTTTAAAGGTTTTCCAGATTCCCAAATCATCTGTTTGAAGGACTAGACTAGCATACATGCGTCCGATAAAGGCTGTTGCAGTGACCGCAAAAACAACCGTTATGGCAAGTGAAATCCAGGCTTCTAAATCACTCGCATACCCATTTATAGCTCTAAACGGCATAAAGAAGGTCGAGATGAAAGGAATATAGGAACCAATTTTCAGAACTAAATTGTCCCCAGCAGCACCTAGAGAGGTCACACCGACAAATCCTGCTATAATCAAGATCATCAATGGCGACAAGGCCTTTCCTGAATCCTCAGGGCGAGAAACCATAGAGCCTAGGAAGGCTGCTAAAACAACGTACATAAAGAGACTAACCAAGACAAACAATAAGGTATTGAGCGAGAAGGCCTCTCCTAGATGATTTAAAATTCCAGATTGTGCCAAGATAGGGATGTCTTTAAAGAGCAGAATGGCAGCAAGTCCACCCACGACGTAAATGCCAATATGAGTCAAAATCACAAGAAGCAGAGCCAGCATGCGAGCGTAGAAATAATGACTTGCTCGGATACTAGAGAAGACCACCTCCATGATTTTGGTTCCTTTCTCGCTAGCCACTTCCTGAGCAGTGACACTAGCATAGGTAATCAAAATCATATAAAGGAAGAAGCCAAGCCCTGCGGCCGCAATGGTTTGAACAATTTTTTTGTTTTCCTTAGATTCATCAATTTTCTCAGTAAAATCAACGGTTTGACTCAGGCGTTTTTCCTGTTCTTGAGACAAATTAGCTGACGAACGATTGAGTTGGTATTGCAGTTCGTTTAGCTTATTGGTTACCGCTAGTTTGATGCCTGTTTCAAGAGAAGTTTCACCATGATAGACGGCCTTGAGGACGCTGTCCTCTTGGTCAATGGTTAGGTAACCCTTGATTTTCTCATCCTTGATAGCAGCCTGGGCACTGGCTTCATCCTTATAATCAAAGTTGATACCATTGGTACCCTTGAGCCCTTCTTCTACAGATGGCACCGTTGTTACTACTGCTATCTTGCTATTCTTGGCCATAGAAGACCCTTGGAGATAGCTAATTCCTCCAGTTAGAGCGATAAAAAAGAACGGCGAAATCACCATAAAGAAGAAACTCCACGACTTGACATGTCGAAGATAGGTTTCCTTCATTACAACCCACATATTTCTCATACTTCCACCCCTGATTCTAGTTTAAAGATTTCATCGATTGTTGGAGCCTGTTGGTCAAAGGTCGCAATATATTGACCTTGAGTGAGGATTGGGAAGAGTTCCCTTCCAGCACTTTCATCATCTAGGATCAATTTCCAACTACCTTGCTTGGTCAAGCTCACCTGTTTGACATGAGGAAGACTTTCCAATTCTTCCTTGCTTCGTTCACTTGAAACAAAAAGACGTGTTTTCCCGTATTGATTGCGAACATCCTGAACTGGTCCATGCAAGACCACACGCCCATCACGAATCATCAGGATATCATCGCAAAGCTCCTCGACATTGGTCATGACATGGTCAGAAAAGATAATGATTGCACCACGCTCTTTCTCTTTCAAGATGACTTGTTTGAGCAACTCGGTATTGACTGGATCCAAACCACTAAAAGGCTCATCCAAGATAATCAAGTCTGGCTCATGGATGAGGGTGATAATCAGCTGAATTTTCTGCTGATTCCCTTTGGAGAGGCTCTTGATTTTGTCGGTCAATTTGCCCTTCACTTCCAATTTTTCCATCCATTGGGGGAGTTTTTCCTTGACTTCTTTAGCATCCATGCCCTTTAGAGTCGCCAAATAGCGAACTTGCTCAAGGACTGTCAACTTGGGCATGAGACTGCGTTCCTCAGGCAGATAACCAATCCGTGCATAGGTTTCCTGACGAATCTCCTGCCCATCCAGACTGATCTCTCCTTGATACTCTAAAAATTTCAACATACTGTGGAAAATCGTTGTTTTCCCAGCACCATTCTTCCCGACCAAGCCCAGAATCCTTCCTGGACTTGCCTGAAAATCGACACCAAACAAGACTTGCTTGGGACCGAAACTTTTCTCTAGATTTCTTACTTCTAACATTTTCCACCTCCGAGATATGTTGCACTTATTATACTCCTTTTTGATAGCCTTTACAACGATTTATGTCCATTTTATCGGATAATAAGTAGCAAAAGTATCCTTTCTCTAATAAATTTTAAGTACTTCAGTGATAGCATTAGTATAACTCATTAAAGACCTTCTGAGATGGCTTCCTCCTCAACTATCGCTTTTCTCTTCTGAACTGTCCTTTTGAAACTAAAAATCCACCCCGAAGGATGGATTGATGAGTTAACGTACTTCTGCATTCACTTTTTCTTCGAGTGATGCCTGGATTTTTTCCATATAGCGTGCGACTTCTTCGTCTGTTAAGCTATCTTCTGGATTTTGGAAGGTCAAGCTATAGGCCATTGACTTCATGCCAACTCCCAGTTTTTCTCCTGAGAAGACGTCAAAGAGTTTGATATCTGTCAAACGTTTCACGCCTGCAGCCTGGATAGCATCTACAACTTCTTGGTGAGTCACTTCTGCCTTGAGGAGTAGGGCCACGTCACGACTGACTGCTGGGAATTTTGTGATTTCCACAAATGGAGCAGCTGGCTGAAGCGCTGCTTCGATGGCTGAAAGGTTGAGCTCCGCTACATAAGTTTCTGGAATATCGTAAGCCTTGGCAGTGACTGGATGCACTTGCCCAAGGAAACCAAGAACTTGGTCACCGAGTGAAATCACGGCTGTACGTCCTGGGTGAAGGCTAGCAATCTCAGCTGTTGCTGTATAAGTCACTTCTAGTCCCAAGCGAGTAAAGAGCGCTTCAAGGATTCCCTTAGCATAGAAGAAATCAACTGGAACTGCTGCCGTTTGGAAATCTTTTTCTGCAACCAAGCCGGTTAAGGCAAAGGCAAAACTATTGATCTCGTTTGGTAGATCTTCTTTTGGATTGCCTGTTTGTTCAAAGACTTTTCCAATCTCGTAAAGAGCCAAGTTTTTGTTCTTACGAGCCACGTTGTAGGCAACGGTATCAAGGATACCTGAGACCATATTTTGACGGAGGACAGAACGGTCCACTGTCATTGGCCACATGAGTTCTGTAAGGTTACTTGGTTGAGCTGTAAACTCAACTGCTTTTTCAGGCGTTGTCAGAGCGTAGGTAATGATTTCTGTCAAACCTGCTCCTTCAGCGATAGTACGAACTTGACGACGCAATTTTTGTGTCGCAGTCAATTCACCAGCTGTACCATCGTCTTTTGGAAGACTGGTTGGCAAGCGATCATAACCATAGATACGAGCGATTTCTTCAAAGAGGTCCGCTTCGATAGTGATATCCCAACGACGACGAGGTACGCTGACTGTAAACCTTTCTGCATTGCCAGAAAGGCCAAAGCCAAGACGACGGAAGACGTCTTCCACATCAGCATAGGAAAGCTCCGTACCAAGGACGCGGTTAACGTCTGCAAGGGTTGAAGAAACTTCCACATCAGAAGTATCAAGCTCTCCTGCTGAAACGATGCCCTTACGCACCGTCGCACCTGCAAGATCAGCAATCATGCTCGCTGCCGCATCAAGGGCTTCGTTAACAGTTGCCACATTGATGCCTTTTTCAAAGCGAGAAGATGATTCAGAGCGTAGGTTGAGGCGTCCGCTAGTCTTGCGAATCGATTTGCCATTGAAAACAGCTGCTTCAAGGACCACACGACTAGATTTTTCAGAGATTTCTGTAGCTTGTCCGCCCATAACACCTGCAAGAGCAACTGGCTTGTCTGCAACAGTGATGACTAAGTCATTTACTTCCAAGTCACGTTCTTCACCGTCCAAGGTCACCAATTTTTCACCAGCACGCGCTTCACGCACACGGATGTCAGTCCCTTCAAAGGTATCCAAATCAAAGGCATGCATCGGTTGACCAAAGTAGAGCAGGATGTAGTTGGTTACGTCCACTACGTTATTGATGGGACGAATGCCTTCGTTCATGAGGAGGTTTTGCAACCATTGTGGACTTGGTGCGATGGTCACATTATCCAAGATACGGGCCGCATAGTAAGGCGCCTTGTCTGTCTCAATGCCTACAGAAAGGGCGTCTGCTGCAGATTCATTTGTTTCTGTTAAGGTAAATGCTTTAAAGTTAACTGCCTTATCATAGATAGCTGCTACTTCGTGAGCCACACCACGCATAGATAGAGCGTCTGCACGGTTTGGTGTGATAGAAAGTTCGATGATTTCATCATCCAAGTCTAGATATGAGAAGACTTCCTCACCTGGTACTGCATCTTGAGGCAAGATTTGAATACCATCTGCGAATTCCTTCGGTACGACCGAGTCAGAAATACCTAATTCACCAAGCGAACAGATCATTCCAAGTGACTCTAAACCACGGATTTTCCCTTTTTTAATCTTGTAATTGTCAGCAATACGAGCTCCCGGAAGAGCCACCATGACCTTGATACCAGCACGCACATTGGGGGCACCACAAACGATTTGACGGGCTTCTTCTTCGCCAACGTTAACCTGACAGACATGCAAGTGAGTTTCTGGTACATCTTCGCAAGACAAGACCTCGCCGACGACAATTTTTGAGAGACCGGCAGCCGGTGATTTGACACCTTCGACCTCAATCCCTGTAGTTGACATTTTTTCAGCCAACTCTTGTGATGGCACATCAATGTCCACCAATTCTTTTAACCATTTATAAGATACAAGCATAATTTAGTTCTCCAGAATGACAGTTGCCACTCTAGTTTTTTCCTTTCCTATCATTTCAATAGAAGAATTCTCTTCTTACCTTAATTTCTTTTTCAGTAACCAATCTGTATCTACTTTTTGACCAACCATAAAATGATGTTGGCTAAATTTCTCAAAACCATATCGGTTATAAAACGCTTGAGCTTTTGTATTATGCTCCCAAACACCTAACCAAGTCCAGGAAAAACTATTTTTGGTAGCAAATTCAAGAGCAAATTCAAACAGTTTCTTACCGATTCCAAATCCTTGGAATTTTTGTAGCACATAGAGGCGTTGAATTTCAAAAGCATCCTCTAATTCTCTCTCAGTCTGAGCACTTCCCCAGTTGACTTTGAGAAAACCAGCTATCTCCTCTTCATGCATAATGAAATAGGTTTCGGATTCTGGATTTTCTAACTCAGTTGACAAAACTCTCAGACTATAAGCCTCTTCAAAGTATTCCTGTAACTGCTCTTCCGTATTATCATGAGCAAATGTTTCACGAAAGGTTTGTTTGGCAATTTTGGACAACACCCCAACATCTGCCTTTTCTACTTTTCTAATCATTATTTAAACTGTTCTGAGAAGCGGACATCTCCTTGGTAGAAGCCACGGATATCGTTGATTCCGTAACGGAGCATGGCTACACGCTCTTGTCCAAGACCAAAGGCAAAGCCAGAGTAAACAGTCGCATCGATTCCACTCATTTCAAGGACACGTGGGTGAACCATACCGGCACCCATAATTTCGATCCAACCTGTTTTCTTACATACGTTACAGCCTTCTCCACCACACTTGAAGCAGGAAACATCCACTTCAACAGATGGCTCTGTGAATGGGAAATAAGATGGACGCAGACGGATCTGACGCTCTTCACCAAACATTTTTTGGACGATCAACTGAAGGGTTCCTTGAAGGTCTGCCATAGAGATGTTTTTCCCAACAACCAAGCCTTCGATTTGGTGGAACTGGTGACTGTGGGTTGCATCGTCCGTATCACGACGGAACACACGTCCTGGTGAGATCATTTTCAAAGGACCTTTAGAAAAATCATGAGCGTCCATAGCACGCGCCTGAACTGGAGACGTGTGAGTACGAAGCAAGATTTCTTCTGTGATGTAGAAAGTATCCTGCATATCGCGAGCTGGGTGATCTTTTGGAAGGTTCATACGCTCGAAGTTATAGTAGTCTTGCTCCACTTCAAAACCATCCACGACTTGGTAACCCATCCCGATGAAAATATCTTCGATTTCTTCACTGGTTTGTGTGAGGACATGACGATGACCAGTCGCAACTGGGCGACCTGGAAGTGTCACATCAATGCTCTCACTTGCTAGTTGAGCTGCGACTTTCTTTTCTTCCAAGAGTTTCGCTGTTTCTTCAAAGGCAGCTGTCAAGACATCACGCGCTTCATTGACGTGTTTCCCGATGATTGGGCGCATCTCAGCAGAAACATCTTTCATCCCTTTGAGGATTTCAGTAAGCGACCCTTTTTTACCAAGGACAGAGACACGCAAATCTTGCATCTCTTTTTCATTTTCAGCAGTAATCTGCTTCAAGCTAGCCAGCGTTTCTTCGCGAAGCGCTTTTAATTGTTCTTCAATAGTTGACATAATTCCTCCATCAGTCGCTCGTAGATAAAAAGAAAACCACATGCCAAAAACTCCACTCGGAGCGTTGACACGCGGTACCATCCGTTTCATCTGACAAGTCAGACCTTCATTTCTAAATCCATGCGCAAGTGAATTCGCCCAGCTTTCATATAGAGAGCTTGCAGTCACGGCTCTCCTCCCTGATATACTTCCCTTGAGTTACTAGTCTTGCGGATTCCTATTCAATTACTACTTAGTTTATCAGATTTTTACCATTCTTGCAAGACCTATCTCACTTCTGCTTGCCTTTAAATCGCCATTGGAAGCGAAGCTTGTCATAGAAAGGAAATTCGATAAACAAGACTCCCAAACCTACACAGAAACTGGCAAGCACATCTGATGGGTAGTGAACTCCCAGATAGACCCGAGATAGAAGCACACTGACGAGGTAGAAGCCAAGGACAATTTGCACAACTTTTCTCCAAACCGGATCTTTCATCCGTTGACTGAGAATGACAATCAAAGTGCCTACCATCAAAGTTACAGCCAGAGAATGCCCACTTGGGAAGGAAAATCCCTTCTCCTCGACTAGGTGTAAGATAGCTGGTCGTGGGCGCTGGTAAATATTTTTAAAGGTCACAATCAAAAGACCGGCTAAGGCTAGATTGCCCGCCATGAAGTAGCTTTCTATCTTCCACTGCTTACGATAAAAGATAACAGCTGCGATGGCAACCCAGGTGATAATCACTGGGATATCAATCAAATGTGTAAGGGCTCGGAACAGAACTGTCAAATAATCTGGTAAATCCCCACGAATAGCTGTCTGAAGCGGTTGATCAAAACCGACCAACGTTTCAGGATAGAACTTAACCATATAGCCAAGAAGGACGAAAAGTAAAAGGGCAAAACTGCCCTTCATTAAAAATGTTTGTTTATCTCTCATAATGTTTTAAGGTTGGTTTCAAGAGGACGTATAACAACCAGAATGAAACGGCAAAGATGATACCTTCAATCAGGTTAAAAGGTAAAACCATAGTCATCAAGTAGTTAGAAAGTCCTATAATTTCTCTAATATCAAAGTTGGCAAACTGCGCGTATAAAGGAACCGCATAGACATAGTTGAGAACCAACATTGCCACAGTCAAACCAATAGTTCCAGCGAGAGAGCCTAGTAGGAAACTAAGGGTTGTTCGTTCCTTTTTCCAAATCATAGCAAATACGATGACAAAAACTCCCAAAGCTATGATATTCATTGGCAACCCAATGTAAGTATTCACTCCTTGGCTATTCAGAAGCAACTTCAAGAGTGAGCGCATCAAGAGAATTCCTAGAGCAGCTGGCAAATCCATCACCACCAAGCCCACAAGGACTGGCAAGATACTAAACTCGATCTTGAGGAAGGTCGCAGCTGGCAAGAGCGGAAAGTCAAAGTACATCAGCACAAATGAAATGGCTGATAAAATCGCAATGGTCGAAAGTCGACGTGTGTTTGTCATAACAGGTTCCTCCAATTTTCTATAAAATCAGAAGAAGTTGGAAAGGATCCCTCTATCTATTCTCACTTTTTATATCCCAAAAGCTCCCTCTCACTCTTTTGAGCAAGCGGTTGCAATTCATCTATAAACTCATCAGAACAGACAAAGCCATTCTTTCGTCTTCTCCCATCCAGACTATACTGTCGGTTGTGGAATCGCACCACATCAGCTTGCGCTCGCGGACTTCTTTAACTAAGATATTTTGGATTAATCTAGGCGTTGTAGTCGAAGATAATACTTAAAGTATATCGAGACAAGACAACGACGAGAAAGCTAAAATAGCTAGTCAAATTTACCGCCGGTCGGGAATTTCACCCTGCCCTGAAGACCCCTTTATCATAACAAAAAACGCTTGCAAGTGCAAGCATTTTGATTATTTCAATTTATCTGCTTCATAGGTGTGAACAAGCTCAAGACCTGCAAAGTTCTGCTGGCGGAGGGCTTCATAAACAATCATGCATACGGTATTGGAAACATTGAGACTGCGGACATGTTCATCGTTCATAGGAATGCGGAGAGCTGTCTCAGGATGTTCACGCATAAAGTCCTCTGGCAAGCCCTTGTCTTCACGTCCGAAAAGAAAATAGTGGTCTTCGTCAGTCGATAAATCCACCTCAGAATACACTTTCTCAGCAAATTTCGAAATCAGATAGACTTGTCCTTTCATCTGAGACATAAAGTCTGCCAAGTTATCATAAAAATGAATCTCTAACTTATCCCAATAATCCAAACCAGCCCGTTTCATCTTGCGATCATCAATGGGAAAGCCCATTGGTTTAATGATGTGGAGGGGAGAATTGGTCGCAGCGCAGGTACGCGCAATGTTACCTGTATTTTGCGGAATCTGAGGTTCAAATAATACAATGTGATTTGTCATGACGGGTTTCCTTTTACCATTGCAAAAAAATAGCCACACTGCCCGGAGTCAAGCTCAGCAAACAGCGTGGTTAAGGCGTCGTTAACTTACCTCACAACAGGTTTGAAGTAAATCAGCGAAACTACTTCCTTAGTATAACACTTTCAGAATCATTGTCAATAGAAACGACTTGATTTTTTTACTTTTTTTGATGATATTTTCATGTTTGGTTATTCCCTTTCTGAAAAGGTATATAAAAGAGCCAAATCACTTCAAATCAGGGACATTGTCATAGCAGTTAAACAATTGTATCTTCAAAACTTGAAAAAAGCCTTTCTTCCCCTAAAAATCGCCTTAGCAAGTGCATTTTTTGCTAAAAAAGGGTATGATAGTTACATCATGAAAAAGTAGGTTTTTTATATGAAAATTGTCCTTGTTGGTGGAGGGAAAGTTGGTTTCGCCCTCTGTCGTTCACTGGTTGCAGAAAACCATGACGTTGTCCTCATCGAACAAGATGAGGCTGTCCTCAATCACATTGTCAGTCGCTATGATATCATAGGTCTCCTTGGAAATGGTGCTGACTTTGCCATCTTAGAGCAAGCCGGTGTCCAAGAGTGCGATATCTTTATCGCCCTAACCGAACACGATGAAGTGAATATGATTTCAGCGGTACTTGCTAAAAAAATGGGCGCTAAAGAAACCATCGTTCGGGTGCGAAATCCTGAATACTCTAATGCCTATTTTAAAGAGAAAAATATTCTTGGATTTTCACTTATTGTTAATCCAGAGCTCCTGGCAGCGCGTGCGATCTCAAATATCATTGATTTCCCTAATGCCCTCTCTGTCGAACGATTTGCTGGAGGTCGGGTCAGTCTCATGGAATTTGTTGTCAAGGACTCTAGCGGTCTTTGTCAAATGCCAATCTCAGACTTCCGTAAAAAATTTGGTAACATCATTGTCTGTGCTATGGAGAGGGATCATCAACTTATGATTCCAAGCGGTGATGTTATTATCCAAGACAAGGATAGGATTTTTGTTACGGGAAATCGTGTAGATATGATGCTTTTCCATAACTATTTTAAATCTCGTGCAGTGAAAAGCTTACTTATCGTTGGAGCTGGAAAAATCGCTTATTATCTGCTTGGCATTTTAAAAGACAGTCGCATTGATACCAAGGTCATCGAGATTAATCCTGAAAGAGCTCGTTTCTTCAGTGAAAAGTTCCCCAATCTCTATATTGTCCAAGGAGATGGAACTGCAAAAGACATTTTGCTGGAAGAAAGTGCTCCCCACTATGATGCAGTCGCAACCTTGACTGGAGTTGATGAGGAAAATATCATCACTTCTATGTTTCTTGACCGTGTTGGTGTCCGTAAGAATATCACCAAGGTCAACCGAACAAGCCTTCTAGAGATTATCCACGCACCTGATTTTTCAAGTATCATCACACCAAAAAGCATCGCAGTGGATACCATTATGCACTTTATCCGCGGTCGAGTAAACGCTCAGTACTCAGACCTTCAAGCCATGCACCATCTCGCAAACGGTCAAATTGAAACTCTCCAATTCCAAATCAAGGAAGCTAATAAAATGACTGCCAAACCTCTATCACAGTTGAAATTGAAAAAAGGGGTTCTCATTGCAGCCATTATCCGAAAAGGAAAAACAATCTTCCCTACTGGAGAGGATATGCTTGAGGTGGGAGACAAGTTACTCGTGACGACCTTATTGCCAAATATCACCAAAATTTATGATTTGATTGAGAGGTAAAAAATGAATAAAAGTATGATTCGTTACCTCCTCTCAAAACTTCTCTTGATTGAGGCTGTTCTTCTCCTAGTCCCTGTTAGTGTAGCGATCTATTACCAAGAATCCAGTCAAGTATTTATCGCTCTCTTTTCTACGATTGGAATTTTAGTCCTTCTCGGTGGTCTAGGCGTTTTACGGAAACCGAAAAATCAGCGGATTTATGCCAAGGAAGGGGTCTTAATTGTTGCTCTCTGTTGGATTCTATGGTCTTTCTTTGGTGGCCTCCCCTTTGTCTTTTCAGGACAAATCCCCAGCATCATCGATGCCTTCTTTGAAATCAGTTCTGGATTTACAACGACTGGTGCTACTATCCTAACAGATGTTTCCGTTCTCACTCGTTCCCTCCTCTTCTGGAGAAGTTTCACCCACTTGATCGGAGGGATGGGGGTACTCGTCTTTGCACTTGCCATTATGGACAATGCCAAGAATAGTCACTTGGAGGTGATGAAGGCTGAGGTCCCTGGACCTGTCTTTGGCAAGGTCGTATCCAAGCTAAAAAACACTGCCCAGATTCTCTATCTGCTTTATCTGGCTCTCTTCTCCCTTTTTGTGGTTATCTACTATCTAGCAGGCATGCCTCTCTATGATAGTTTTGTCATCGCTATGGGAACGGCAGGAACTGGGGGCTTTACCGTCTATAACGACGGAATTGCCCACTATGGTAGCTCGCTCATCACCTATCTAGTTAGTATCGGAGTTCTGGTTTTTGGAGTTAACTTCAATCTCTACTACTACCTCATGCTCCGTCGGGTTAAGGCTTTCTTGGGAGATGAAGAACTACGAGCATATATCATCATTGTCCTAGTTTCTACAGGCTTGATTACGCTTAATACACTCCACCTCTATCAAGGTGTCTCTAAGAGTGTTGAAATGGCCTTCTTCCAGGTTTCCAATATCATCACGACAACAGGTTTTGGTTACGGAGATATTACCAACTGGCCCCTCTTCTCCCAATTTATCCTCCTCTTCCTCATGGGAATCGGTGGATCAGCTGGCTCAACTGCAGGTGGTCTCAAAATTATCCGTGGACTGATCCTCACGAAAATTGCTAAAAATCAAATTTTGTCCATCTTATCCCCTCACCGTGTTTTGACTCTACACGTCAATAAAACTGTGATTGATAAGGATACCCAGCACAAGATTCTTAAATATTTTGCTATCTATATGATGATTATTCTCTCCCTCATCTTTATCGTCAGTCTTGATAGCAATGATTTTCTAGTCGTGACCAGTGCGGTCTTCAGCTGTTTTAACAATATCGGACCTATTCTAGGTACAACCTCGAGTTTTGCCATCTTTAGTCCCATCTCTAAAATCCTACTCTCCTTTGCAATGATTGCAGGTCGTTTAGAGATATACCCAATTTTGCTACTCTTTATGAAACGTACCTGGTCTAAACGTTAATGATAATACAATTCCCCTTTTACAAGCTAGTAGAAGGGGAATTTTTTCTATTAAAAATGAGAAGACCTTTCGGCCCTCTCCTAGTCTGTTTATTTTTTAAGAGCTTCTTTGTATCGAGCAACTTCTGCTTGATTGGCCCAAACATAGTGACCTGGACGAATTTCTACCATAGATGGCTTGTCTGTCTCATAGTCATGTTGGTCAGGATCGTAAACTTTCAAGACCTTCTTGCGTTCCAAGATTGGATCTGGAATCGGTACAGCAGATAGAAGCGCTTGAGTGTATGGGTGGACAGGATTGTTAAACAACTCCTCTGTCTCCGCCACTTCGACGATAACTCCCTTATAGATAACCGCGATACGATCTGAGATAAAGCGAACAACTGACAAGTCATGGGCGATAAAGAGATAGGTCAAGCCCAACTCTTTTTGGAACTTCTTGAGCAAGTTCAAGACTTGCGCACGCACTGATACGTCCAAGGCTGAAATTGGCTCATCCGCAATAACGAAATCAGGTTCCATCACAAGAGCACGGGCAATCCCGATACGCTGGCGTTGACCACCAGAAAACTCGTGTGGGTAACGGGTCAAGTGTTCTTTCAAAAGTCCAACTTCATGAATCATCTTTTGAACTTTTTCTTTTCGATCTTCTTCATCTTTAAACAAGTGATAGTTGTAAAGACCTTCAGAGATGATATAGTCAACTGTCGCACGCTCATTCAAGCTAGCTGCAGGGTCCTGGAAAATCATCTGGATACGACGGATCAAATCTGATGATTCCTTATGAGATTTCTTCCCATTAATCTTATGACCATCAAAGATGATCTCACCTTTACTAGTATTATTTAGACCAATAATAGCACGACCAATCGTTGTTTTCCCACTACCAGACTCACCTACAAGAGAGAATGTTTCTCCCTTGTTGATAAAGAAGTTGGCGTTTTTAACCGCAACAAACTTCTTACTTCCTTCACCGAAGGAAATTTCTAAATCTTTAATTTCTACTAATTTTTCAGACATTCCCTTCCTCCTAGTCTTCTAGATGAGCAAAGCCCATTTTATCACGAATCTTGTCATGCAAATCTGCAATGACTCCAGGTTTTTCAACTTTAGGAGCATTCTCATGAAGCAACCAAGTCTTAGCCCAGTGGGTATCAGTGACTGAAAACTGAGGTGCCTTCTCTTCAAAATCAATTTGCATCGCATAATCTGAACGAAGGGCAAAGGCATCACCTTTCAACTCAGTATAAAGAGACGGTGGTGTTCCTGGGATAGAGTACAATTCCCCTTTATCATCAGCAAGCTGTGGCAAGCTAGACAAGAGACTCCAAGTATATGGATGACGTGGATCGTAGAAGACTTCCTCAACAGTACCGTATTCTACAATTTCACCAGCATACATAACCGCTACCTTATCGGCAATACTTGCTACCACACCAAGGTCATGGGTGATAAAGATAATGGTAAAGTGGTACTCATTTTGCAAGGTTTTAAGCAAATCAATGATTTGCGCTTGAATGGTTACATCAAGGGCCGTTGTCGGCTCGTCACAGATCAAGATATCTGGACGACATGCAAGGGCAATCGCGATAACAATACGTTGACGCATCCCTCCAGAATATTGGAAAGGATACTCTTCAAAACGTTTTTCAGCATCTGGAATTCCGACCTTGTTCATATAGTCGATTGCCATCTCTTTGGCTTCCTTGGCTGTTTTCCCTTGGTGTTTAATGATCACTTCAGTGATTTGGCTACCGATTGTATTGATTGGGTCCAAACTTGTCATAGGGTCTTGGAAGATAGTCGCAATTTTAGCACCACGAATCTTCTCCCATTCCTTGTTAGAAGTAAGAGCGGTCAAGTCTTGTCCACGATAGTCGATGCTTCCTTGGGCAATACGTCCATTGTCTTCTAACATCCCTGTAAAGGTTTTTGTTAAAACAGATTTACCAGAACCAGACTCACCTACCAAGGCAAGAACTTCTCCTTCAATCAAGTCTAGAGAAACTCCTCGGATAGCCGTCAGAACTTTGTCACGAACGTCAAATTCCACGACAATATCACGAGCAGTCAAAATTACATTACTTTCTTTTGTCATGTCTACTCCTATCTATGTGTACGTGGATCACTAGCATCCGCTAGGTTTTGACCAACAACGAAAAGAGATAGGGATACCAAGATCAAGGTTGTCAATGGAATCCAGAACAAGTAAGCGTTGGTCGTAACGTTTTGTGAGTAATCTGAGATCAAACGTCCCAAACTTGGCACTGTTACAGGCAATCCCAATCCAAAGAAGGAAAGGAAGGCTTCATAAGAGATAAAACTTGGCAACATCAAGGTCATCGTAGAAACAATAACAGATACCAATTGTGGCATGATGTTTTTAACAATGATTTTAAAGGTTGGTGTTCCAAGTGTTTGAGAAGCAAGGTTGTATTCCAAGTCACGGTAACGCATGATTTGGATACGAATCATATAAGCAATCCCAATCCAAGTTGTCACACTCATGGCAAAAATCAAATTCCAGAAACCAGCACCAATTGAGTAAGTCAAGACAATGACAATCAAGAGGGATGGAATGTTTGAAATAATGTTATAAACCTCCATCATGACGCGGTCAACGGATTTTGAAATTCCCCAGATTCCACCAACAATAACCCCAATCACAAGGTTGATAAAAGTTGCAATTACAGAGATGAGGATAGAGTTACGCGCACCAAACCAAACCCCGTCAAACAAGGATTTACCATTGCTATCTGTACCAAACCAATGTTCAGCATTGGGCTTGATAAAACGAGCAGAGAAGTCATTGACCTTACTTACATCGTTGAAGTCAAAATCTGAGAACATTGGGTAAATAAAGCTCATCAAGATAATAGCAACCAAAATTCCTAGCATAAAGACGGTTGATTTTTTCTTTAGAAATTGTCTAAATACAGAACCCCAGTATGAATAGGCAGGAGCATCAATTGTTTCAGAGGCAAAATCGTCACGTTTTACGAACTGAAATTTTTCTTTATCGATTGTTGACATTATTTGCCTCCTTTCTCTGTCAATTTAATACGTGGGTCAAGCATGGTCATCCAGATATCACCTACAAAGAGTGAGAAGATAGAAATACATGTGAAGATGAAGACAAGACCAACTACCATTGAGTTGTTTGATGCCTTAACAGAATCAATCAACATTTTACCCATACCTGGGAAAGCGAAGACCGTTTCTGTCAATGTTGCACCACCGATAACTCCGATTACGGCACCAGGAATACCTGAAACCAAAGGAACCATGGCATTTTTAAAGATGTGTTTATTTGAAATTTCTTTTTCAGACAAACCTTTTGCACGAGCAAAACGAACGAAGTCCTGAGATTGCAAGTCGATCATGTAACGACGAATCCAGATAGCCGTACTTGGTGCACCCAACAAACCTAGAATAACTGCTGGCAAGACATAAGAACGCCAATCTCCAGCACCCAAAATAGGGAATGAGTCAGGCAGACCAATGGATGATCCAATCAAGCGGACGATGTAAACCAAGGCAATCGTTGGAAGAGCAAGCAAGAAGGTTAGAGCACCTGTCGAGAAGCTATCAATCCAAGTATTCTTGTGGCGAGCCATAGCAGATCCAAGTGGAATCGCAATCGCATAAGAAATAATCAAACCAATCAAACCAGCAACCGCTGAGCTTGCAATCATTGATGGGTATTGGTAATTGCTTTCTGTAGCTGTATATGGATCATCCTTACCATAGTTGGCTACCTCACGCGCATCTGCTTGACTTGGAGATTTGTAGGTACGAGAGTAGATATCTACAGATGAAGTCTTTTTACCTGTAGGGAATTGAACTTCTGATGTCTTAGTTTGTCCCTGACCTTGTGTGATAACTTGAAGCACTGGTGTGTTTGCATAAGTTGGGTAAGAGTCACCCAAGTTAATGTTCACAAAGTTTTGGTGTACAAATGGAAATTGATTGTTGAAATACAAAAGGTATTTATGTTTTGTACCTGAGCCAACCAATGACCAACCGATAGCAGGGTCATTTTCAAAACGAAGATAGCGTTCCAAGTTTGGATTTTCAGGGTCCTGGATCTTGTTTGGATGATCAATATCAATCAAGTTGGCATAGAATTTGAAAACACGTTCAAAAATTGGAATTTCACGCGTAGCATAGAATTGACCACTTTCTGAGAACACACCGAGTGTCCAACCATTTCCTAGTTGGTTGATGTATTTTTCGTAGATTGCCTTATTGGTATCATTGGCATCCACTGTTACAGATGAGTCCATCGTGCTAGCTCTTTCTTGCAACTCTTTGGTATCGTAGTACTCGATATAGCCCATCCGTTCATAAACGGTATTTTCATAATTATCCCGCTTATCCGGTGTCGTTGCAATCTTGTTATAGTTGGTATCCTGCTTGAAAATCAGTTTTCGAGGAACCATCGTATAGATAATTGTGTAGGTCAAAGTTGTCACCAAGAAAATAGACAACAATGAACGCAATACACGCATAAAAATATATTTCTTCATATCGTTTCCTTTTAAAATCCCAAAAGAACCTTCTCCTCATGGAGAGAAAGTTCTCTTGAGAGTTATTTATTTAACGTGATTAGCCAATTCTTTTTGAACTTTTTCGTTTGATTCTTTTTTCTCTTTGAGCCATTTTTCACGAGCTTGTTCATAGTCAGCTTTTGTTACAACCTTATCTTGTAACTGAATATACTTGAAGTATACGTCTGAGCCCTTATCTCCAGATTGACTGTATGATGCAGAGAAAGGCACAACACGAGAAATGATTGGTGCAGCACCACTTGATGACATAGCTGGCAAGAAGAGTGAGCTATCTGTCAACCAAGCTTGGGCAGCCGCATATTTTTCATAACGAACATTCAAGTCACTTGTTTCTTTTCCTGCTTCATCAACTAACTTATCGTATTCTTTCAAACCAACTTGAGCTGCTGCAGCATTATCTGCACCTTCGTAACCCATATAGGTTTTTGTTTGTTCAGCATTCGTTGTTTTCAAGATATCAAGGTAAGTTGATGGATCTTCATAGTCAGGGTTCCATCCAACAGCACCTGAGAGATCCCAATCTTCTGCCGCAGCGCTTGCTGCATAGTATGTAATATTCTGTAGTTCATCTGTAGTGATTTGTTGGATATCGATGACTACGTTTTCTTCTCCAAGTACTGTCTCAACGGATTGTTTGAAGGATTGAATACGTGCGATATAGTTTTTAGATGTTTGGTCTACTGGGATATCCAAGTGGATAGGGAATTTCACACCTTCTGCTTCCAATGCTGTTTTAGCTTTGGCAAATTCAGCTTTGGCTTTATCGGCGTTGAAAAGTCCATCTTGACCATCCGCAAAGTTTACATTCTTCCATTCATCACCGTAAGCAGCCATCTTTTCAGTTACCAAGTCACCGAAAGTTTTTTCGCCTGCAGAGACAAAGTCTGGTTTCACAAAGAGGTTACGAACTGCAAGAGGAGCACCTTCCTTACCGTTAATTTGTGCTGAGTAAGAAGTACGGTCAAAGGCAAAGTTCAAAGCCTGACGGAAGTCCTTGTTAAGAAGGGCTTTCTTAGTAGAAATCTTCTCTTCATCAGTTGTCTTAGAAGTGTATTTGTAACCTTGACGGTCAATATTTACACCCAAACCACCAATACCTGGACCTGATGGAGTGTAGTAGATATTGTCTTTGTATGTTTCTTCTACCTTAGAGTAGTTTGAACTTGTTGGGAAGAGACGGGCATAGCTATAAGCCCCACTTGTAAAGTTACGTTCAATTGATTCTTGATCTGAACCATCATAGTAAGCAAGTGTTACTTTATCAAGATGAACATTGTCTTTGTCCCAATAGTTTTCATTCTTCACAAATTCGATAGATGACTTAGCAGTCAAACCTCTCAGCAAGAATGGTCCATTGTAAAGCAATGATGTAGGGTCAGTCGCTTTACCAAAATCAGATCCTTTTGATTTTTCAAATTCTTCGTTCAATGGCCAGAAGATTGAGTAGGCCAGCTTAGAGTTCCAGTATGGTTCTGGTTTGTTCAAAGTGTATTCAAGGGTGTAATCATCAACTGCTTTTACACCGACTGAAGCAAAATCTTTATTGTTTCCAGCTATATAGTCAGCTAGACCTTTAACTGAATCTTCTGCTAGATACTTAGCTGCTGATTTATTGTCAGCTGCGTGTTTCAAACCATTTACAAAGTCTTTAGCTGTCACTTCAGCATACTCTTCGCCATCAGATGTCATCCATTTGACACCTTTACGAATCTTGTAGGTATAAGTCAAACCATCTTTTGAAACTGACCAGTCTTCTGCAACTGCAGGAACTAAATTCCCATACTTGTCGTTTGTGAAAAGACCATCGATACCATTTGAAGTGGCGACCTTAGTACTTTGTTTCCCTGAAATGAGGTAATCCAACGTTTCTGGGTCAGCTGTATAAACATAGCCATAATTTTTTGGCGCTGTTGAATCAGATGATTTTGAAGAACCACAAGCAGCTAGTACTCCTGCCGCTAATAAAGCAACACCTGCTGCAACAAATACTCTACTTTTTTTCATGTTTTTAACTCCTCTTGAAAAATTTAGGCTTATTGGAAATTATAACATATATTTTTTAAAAAGTAAACGAATTTTCAGAATATTTTGGCGCATTTCCTCAAAAAACTTCTATTTGTCAAAATTTCTGCATTCTTTGTTTGTTTCTGCAAGAAATACTTTCTAGTCTGATCTTCTTTAGAAAGGGATTTTTACAAGCTTTTTCTCACTTCTTCGATCATCATCTGTTTTCCTAAATTGGATTTTAGAATAAGAAACTATTGACGGGAAATGATTTTCAAGGTATAATAATAAACGTTGAGGCGGTATAGCCAAGTGGTAAGGCACGGCTCTGCAAAAGCTTGATCGTCGGTTCAAATCCGTCTACCGCCTTTCAGTACCTGAATGAACAGGAATTAACCAAATGAAAAGCCCGTAAAATCGGGCTTTTTCTGTTATTCCTAATAAGTGGGGATAACTGTATCTACCATCTAGATTTACAAAAAGCAGTGACTCAAGTCACTGCTTTATTCTGTTTCTTCTTCAGGTTCTAGTTCTGTAATTTGAACTTTTACCTTGGTAACACGTCCATTTTTCACCTTATCATTGGTCAGGACGATTTGTTTGTTTTGACTGACCAGTTCATAACTGATTTTTTCAGTTGTTGGAATCGTACCAACACCCGTCAAATAATAACCGGCGATGGTATCCACATCATCGCTTTCTAGTTCGACACCAAAGTAGTTATTGAAGTCGTTAAGATTCATGGTTCCCTGTGCAATATAGGTGTCCTCACCGATTTGATGGACTTCGATTTCTGCTCGGTCTGTCTCGTCGTCGATTTCTCCGACAATCTCTTCTAGAAGATCTTCCAGAGTTACCAAACCAGCCATACCACCGTATTCATCGAGCAAAATGGCCATTTGTCTTTGGGTATTTCGCAATTCTTTTAGCAAGTCATCCACAAAAATAGTTTCAGGAACAAAGAGTGGATCTTGTAAGATCTTCTTCCAGACAATATTTTCAAAGCCATCTGCATAGGCAGCGTTTAGCAAACGCTTGGTATGAATCAAACCAATCACATTGTCTTTATCCCCATCATAAACAGGGATACGTGAGAAATTTTGTTTTAAAATACTTTGGATAATGGTTTGACTATCATCCTGAATGTCCACCATAAAGGCATCTGTCCGAGGAACCATTAGCTCACGAGCCATTAGTTCATCTAGAGAAAAGATCCCCTGTAGCATTTCAATTTCATCTGCATCCAGTGTTTCTTCGCTCTTAGTCAACATGTACTCAATTTCATCTCGAGTCATTTTTTCATCCGCATCATCAAAGGTCATTGGCGTCACACGGCTCAATAGATTAGTTGAAGCTGACAGAAGCCAAACAAAGGGGCTGACAATTTTCCCCAAGCCAATAATGACTGGTGCTGTTCGGATAGCCAAGGTATCTTTCAGATTAAGGGCAATCCGTTTAGGATAGAGTTCCCCAAAGACAATAGAAATATAGGTCAAAAACGCTAAAGATAGAAAACTTGCAATAGCGTAAGCTGTTTCACTATTTCCTATCCAAGATGCAATTACTTGTCCAAGTGTATCTGCCAATTTTGCCCCTGATAAGATCGTGATTAAGGTGATACCGACTTGAATGGTTGATAAAAAGTGGTTAGGATTTTCAAGTACCTTTAACAAACGGATATAGCGTTTATCGCCTTCTTCTGCTTTTTGCTCTACTCGGGCACGATTTAGTGACACCATAGCCATTTCTGTAGCTGAGAAAAAGGCATTTAACAGGGTCAAGATAAATAACAATACAAACTGTAGCAACAAATTCTGACTGCTCGGGTCTTCCATAGTCCTTCTCCTAAAATAGTATCTTGTGTTCCATTATATCATAAAATCCATCAGGATTCACATTATTTTTCATTTAAAGAACAACTCCCCTGCCTCTAGAAGACAAAGGAGCTATTTTTATTGTATCTATTGTTTCTAATCCGTCACTGTTACTTGACCCGTTTGGTAATCAAGCTGGATTCCCTTTTGAACATTGGGGATTAGGACATTGAATTCCAATTCGCCATCTGAAGACTTGGCTTCGATTTGTGAAGCGGATGGAACTAGGTCCTCATTTGTCGCATAGTGGAGCGTCACGCGATAACGGACCCTCTTATTTTGGTCCAAGGCTTTTCTGACCAAACTCTCATAGTAGTTCTGACCTGTCGAATCCTCAGCCTGTGCTTGGTTGGCCCAAGCTGTCTGGACTGCAATGTTCTTGGGATTGCTGGTAGAAGCATCAAAGCCATCTAACCCACCTATCAAGGCATAACCCAATAAGTGCCCCCTATCTACTGCGTGTGTATAGGCTCCCTTTAGATTCTTGACCTGATGCCATCCTGGTGGCGTCCAGGAGGTTGAGCCGTTGCCTGTTTCTTCACGGTTCTTATACTGCCGAGTCGCTTTGGATAAGATGGCATTGGCAACAGTCGGGACTGTTTCTTTTCCAACTATCTTTGTCTTATTATCCGCATAGGGTTTGCTAGAAACCTTGGCATCTAGATTGGTTTTATTGCCATTGACAATGAAGGCCCCTGCTCCATTCCACTCGAGCCCCCCCTTGATTTGATTTTTGATTGACTCAGTTAAGACACTTTCAGCTAGCTCCTGACTGGGTGCTTCTGAAGCTTGTTTTTTCTGACTAACCTTGGTTCTAGGGCTATTTGGTACTGACTGCATCTGCTTGATGTAGTAGCTTCCAGCAGCCAAGAGTAAGAATAGAAGTAATCCTATCAGAGCTTGTCTTGTTTTTTTGTCCATTTTTCTCCTTATTTCTTTAGAAAAAGACTGGTCTCCCAGTCTAATTTCCTGTAAATTTGCTAATCAATTCCTGCCACTTTGCTGGAGACAATATAGCCCATGGATCCTGTCCCTTTCCTAGGATGCCATAACCAACCATCAAGCCGATTCCTAAAGCCAGAAAGCCTAGCAATAGTACGATAAAAATCAACAGTAAACGACGGAGTACATAGCGTAAGTTTTTATTCTTCTTCATCATTTGCCTCGATTCGCTGAATCTTCGCTCCTAGCTGAGCCAATTTCTCATGGAAACGGTAGTAACCTCTATCAAGGTGAACTAGCTTACCAACAACTGTTTCTCCCTGTGCCACCAGACCTGTCAAAATCAAAGCAGCACTAGCGCGAAGGTCCGTTGATAAAACTTCTGCCCCCTGTAAAGCTTGTCCCCCAACAATACGAGCTGTGTCACGGATAATCTCTGAATGCAAGCCCATACGGCGCATTTCCTCCAAGTGTTGGAAGCGATTCTCAAACACCGTCTCCACCATGGTGGATTCCCCTTTTGCGACGGTCATCAGAGCTGTAAATTGTGCCTGCATATCTGTTGGGAATCCTGGGTGCGGTAAGGTTTTTACATGAACAGCCTTGAGATTTTCAAGTTGAGAACGAACACGGATACCTTCTGATTCCTCTGTCACTTCAACACCCATTTCAAGTAGTTTTGAAATCAAGGGGCGATTGTGTTCCCAGACGGCATCACGAACGAGAACATCTCCACCAGTCATAGCTGCCGCCACCATAAAGGTTCCTGCTTCGATACGATCCTGTACCACATTATGAGTTGTTCCATGGAGTTCCTCGACACCAGTCACTGTGATGGTTTCGGTACCAGCTCCCTTGACCTTAGCTCCCATCTCATTAAGGAGAATAGCGAGGTCAACAATTTCTGGCTCACGCGCAGCATTTTCAATGACCGTCACTCCATCAGCTAGAGTTGCCGCCATCATGAGGTTTTGTGTTGCGCCAACACTTGGGAAGTCCATGTAGATATGAGCGCCATGCAGGCGTTCTGCCTTAGCTTCGATGTAACCAGCTGTCTGGGTAATCTTTGCCCCCATAGCTTCCAAACCTTTGAGGTGGAGGTCGATGGGACGACTCCCGATGGTACATCCCCCTGGCATAGAAACTTTGGCATGGCCTACACGAGCAAGGATTGGTCCCAAGACAACGATGGATGCCCGCATCTTGCTGACATACTTGTATGGAGCTTCCTCCGTGATATCACCAGTCGCATCAACCTCGACAACATGAGCTTCCTCATCAAAGTCCACCTTGGCATTCAGACCTCGAACCACTTGATTCATGGTGAAAACATCTGACAAGATTGGGACGTTCTGCAAGACTGTCTTACCCTTGCTTGCTAGAATAGTCGCTGCCAACAAGGGCAAGACTGCATTCTTTGCTCCCTCGATCGTCACACTCCCGACCAGACGATTATCTCCGCCTTGAACCACAATTTTTTCCATAGCTGTTTCCTTTACTTTTGATTTTATAATAGTCCTCTAAGCGCTTCTTGCCACAGTTGGTACAAACTGATAAAGAACGAACTCAAGATGTAGCCCATCACAATACTAAAGAAGCCTACCAACAAACGAACTTTTTTTGTGTTAATAGCAGTTACTTTTAAAACCTTTTCCCATCTCACAAGATCCTTTAAAAGGTAAAAACTCAAATAAATAAAGAGCATATGACTGCTTAGAGTGAATAATAATTGAACCATTTGACTATTATACCATCTTATCCGCTTGCGCGCTAGTTTTCGATTTTTCTACGAATTAGGGGTTGTTTTTAAGGTAATCAATCGCATCCTGCAAGGTTTTAACGGGCACGATTTTCATCTCTGTCTTGATGGCTTTGGCGGCGTCTAGGGCTGTTTCATAGTTGCTTTTCGCATTAGGATCTGCTTTTTTCGCTTCCTCGGTGACTGGATTGTCAGGAGCAAAAAAGACGTTGGCTCCCTGACGAGAGGCTGCAACTACTTTTTTGTCAATTCCACCAATGTCGCCAACATTTCCGTCCCGATCAATGGTTCCTGTTCCCGCAACGATGCGGCCATTACGAAGTCCTGGATCTGCTATCTGGGTGTAAATAGCGAGACTAAACATGAGACCAGCACTTGGCCCGCCGATACCAGCTGTAGAGAAGCGAATGGGAACATCACTGGTCACTTCCGTACGGTCAATCAAACCAATCCCAATCCCGTTTTTCCCGTTTTCGAGAGTGATAATTTTACCTTCAGCAGACTTGACTTTTCCGTCTTCTTCATAGGTTACCTTGACCGTATCCCCTAATTGTTGAGAATTGACATAGTCGACCAAGTCTTTTGAACTGTCAAATGTTTTGTCATTAACAGCCGTCACGGTATCTGCAATGTTCAGAATGCCCTTAAAAGTTGAATTGTCTGTCACGGTCAAGACATAAACTCCCAGATATTTGAGTTCAATATCTTTTCCAGCAGTCTTCAGTCCTTGATACTTGGCCATGTTTTGAGAAGTTTGCATGTAGAATTGATTGATCCGCATAAACTCTGCATCAGTAGAGCCACCCGTAGTCTCCTTGGCACTTCTAATATCCGTAAAGGGTGTTAACCAAGCATAGACAAGGTGCGATAGGGTTGCATGTCGAATCCCAACTGTCACAAACTGGTAAGCTCCTGCTTCTGTATCTTCTGTTTCATTGACTTTTAAAACTTGACGAATATCTTCCGCTCCACCTGGAACTTCTATGTAGTAAGGTAAAGGTACTACAAAGGCTAAAAAAGTCAATACTAGTGCTAGGATGACATATAAGGGCCATCTAGTTTTTTTCTTCATGTTCTAATTCCTCCACAACACTGTTTGGAACATATTGCTGAATCTCCTGACCAAACTTCAGAAGTTCTCTCATGGCTGACGAGCTGACATAGAGATGCTCTGGGCGACTATATAGGTAAATGGTTTCGATTTCTGAAGCCAGTTGATGATTGTAGTAGTCAAAACTAGCCTCATATTGCAAGTCTGTAGCATTTCGCAAGCCACGGACAAGAGTTTTGGCTCCCAGTCTCCTTGCAACATCGACGACTAGTTGGTCATGAGAAGACAGGACCTCTACATTTTCTAAATGTTCTACGGCTTTTTCAACTGCTCGTTTGCGATTTTCAACAGGGAGAAAACCTTGTTTGTGGGGATTGTAGAAAACCCCGACATAGAGCTTATCAAAGAGTTTGCTGGCACGTTCAATCATATCCAGATGTCCATTTGTCATTGGATCAAATGAACCTGTAAATAATCCAATTTTATCTGACATAGACTGTCACCTTACTAATCCCATATATTTTTTCCTTCCAGATACCTAAGCAGGCAATTTCTTCTGGAAGTTCTACAGACTTATCTGTTTCGCAGACGACCATGACTTCTTGGGAGAAGAGATTTCTTTCTGCCATTTTTACGATATCTGAAACGATTTGTTCTTTTGCGTAGGGAGGGTCTAAAAAGACCAGATTAAATGTCCCTCCGACTTGCTCTAGAGCTCGGTCAGCCTCCATCTTTAAGAGCTGAAATTTGGAAACTTCTTTGGTCATTTGAATATTTTCAGTGATGACTGCTTGGGCCTTTCTATCCCGTTCCACTAAGACAGCACTGGACATCCCTCTTGACACAGCTTCAATAGACAGACCGCCACTGCCAGCATAGAGATCCAAGACACGACCACCCTCAAAATAGGGACCTATCATGTTAAAGATAGCTCCTCTCACCTTATCAGATGTCGGCCTCGTCGTCTTTCCTTCTAGCGTCTTGAGAGGACGCCCTCCATAGATTCCTGATACGATTTTCATACCGTTTATTATACCAAATTATAGGCAAAAAGAGAAAGAAAACCGAACCTTGCGGTTCGATTCTCTACAAAATATTTTCGTACGTATCGCGAACTTCTTGAGGCCAAACACTGGTCTGAACCTCTCCGATGTGTTTCTTACGAAGAAGGAACATGGCCATCCGAGACTGTCCGATCCCTCCACCGATTGTCAGTGGAAAAAGGCCGTTAAGCAGGGCTTTATGCCATTCCAGCTCAAGACGATCTTCGTCTCCTGTAAGAGCCACTTGGCGACGAAGGGTATCCTCATCTACCCGAATCCCCATTGATGAAAGTTCAAAGGCACAACCAAGAGATTCGTTCCAAACGAGAATATCGCCATTCAACCCCTTGTAGCCATTTTCAGACTCTGTTGTCCAGTCATCGTAGTCAGGTGCACGGCCATCATGAGGTTTTCCGTCAGGCAACTCGCCACCGATACCAATCAAGAAGACTGCACCAAACTCTTTACAGATTGCATTTTCACGCTCTTTTGGTGTCAAGTCTGGGTAACGTTCTACCAACTCTTCTGTATGGATAAAGGTGATTTGCTTTGGCAAGATGGATTCGATATCATAGCGGGCTTCTACGGCTAGCTCTGTCAGACGAATAGCCTTGTAAATCTTCTCAACGGTTTCTTTGAGATAGGCGATATTGCGTTGACCATTTGGGATAACCTTCTCCCAGTCCCACTGGTCCACATAAACTGAGTGGGTCGCATCAAGCGAATCTTCGTCTGGACGAAGGGCCTTCATGTGAACAAATAGACCCTCACCTTCACCGAAACCAAAACGAGCCAAGGTGTGGCGTTTCCATTTGGCAAGTGAGTGAACGACTTCATAGGTTTCATCTGGAATCTGCAAAACCTTGACAGATACTGGATTTTCGACACCTGATAGGTTGTCCTGCATCCCATCCCCGACCTTGCTCAAGATAGGACCTTGAACTTCAACAACTTCTAACTTATCTTTCAAATACTGGGTAAAAGTGTTCTTCACAAAGGAAATTTCTTCTTGTTGATGAATAAAACTTTTCTTCATAAACAGCTCCTCAAAAATTAGTTAAAAGCATTATACACCTATTTCCAAGAAAAGAAAAGAGTAAATAAGAAAAAGTCAGTGCTCTTTTGAACACTGACTCTGTCATTCATTAATCATTTCGACCAAAGATTCGTAAGATGCTAAGGAAGAGGTTGATAAAGTCTAGATAGATGCTGAGCGCCATTGAGATGACCCATCCTGTCGCTACTTGCCCTCGTGACTGCTCATAAACATAGCGAATCTTTTGGTTGTCCCAAGCAATCAAACCTGAGAAAACCAAGACCATGGCAATACTAATCATGTAGTCAAAGAAACTATTGGCTAGAAAGAGGTTAACGACCATGGCAATAATTAACCCGACAAGCGCAGCCATCAGAGCTCGTCCCATTCCACTCAAATCTTTCTTGGTGAAAATTCCGATTGCCGCCATGACAAAGAAGAGAAGGGCACTGGATACAAAGGCTGATAAGACGGTCCCAGGTGTATAGAGGGCTACGACAAAGCTGAGCGTAAAGCCATTTAAAACAGAATAAACTAAAAATACTGGGAGAGCTGCTGGGCTATTTTTTGTAGCCATGCTACTTGCAACAAAGACTAAACCAAGTTCTGCAAAAGTTGCAATCATCAACCAGAGACGGCCATGCATTAAAAAGTAAGTCAATTGAGCTTGGAAGACTGTCAACATCAAAGCTGACACGAGAGCCGATAGACCAATCCCAAGTCCCACAAAAGCATAAACCTTAGCGTAAAATTGATTAAGACCTGAACGTTCTTGAATAATCGTTTGATTCATTCTGATTCTCCTTTTTCTATAAATATGTCTTGATTATAACAAAGATTTTATAAATTAGCTAAAATAAAACATCAAAATTCCTGCTGCAACTGCTACGTTGAGACTTTCTGCTCGGCCTTTCATGCCAATATGAACCAGCTGATCAGCACTCTCAGCCATGACAGAACTAATCCCCTGCCCTTCATTTCCCATGACTAAAACAAAGTTCTCTAGTGAAGAAAGCTCACGATAATCCTTTGACTCTCTCGATAAGGTCGTTGCCAGAATGGGCAAATTGCTCTTCTTTGCCTCTTCTACAAAGCTGACAAGAGGCATACGATAGATAGGCAAATGAAAATGACTTCCTTGCATGGAACGCAGGGTCTTGAGACTGTATATATCTGCTGACTTGTCTGAAACAATAACCCCTGTAAAACCTGCCGCATCCGCCGTCCGAATCATGGTGCCCACATTACCAGGATCTTGAACATCCTCTAAAAATAGAAACTTGCCCTGATGGAGATCGGGCAGACCCACTTCTTCTTTTTGGACGATTGCTACGATTCCCTGTGGTGTTTGAGAATCTGCCAAATCCAGCAAAATCTCCTCTGAAACCCAGATAGTTTGAGGAAAAGCAGCTAGCTGATCTCGGTAACTTTCTAGGGCAAAGATCTTTTCAATCGTCACTCCTGCTTGAACAGCTTCTTCAAACAAGTGCCAGCCCTCAATCAAATAAGCAGACTTTCGATATTTTTTTTGATGTAATTTCTTGGCATTTTTTACCACAGAATTGGCTTTTGAGGTTATAATAGTCATAGAAATATTATAACACAATCAAAGGGGTTTGGTATGCAAAAGGTTAGAATGATTGCCCAAGGCAGGGTGCAGGGTGTTGGTTTTCGCTGGGGTGTTTGTACTTTAGCTCTTGAAATCGGTGGCATCACTGGTCGTGTCTGGAATAACGACGATGGCACAGTGGAAATTCTTGCTCAGGCAGACTCCTCTGCCACTATGGCAAAATTTATCCAAGAAATCCGAAAAGGTCCGACACCTTTTTCAAAAGTTACCTATCTAGATGTACAAATGAGCAACTTTTCATCCTATTCGGACTTCAAAGTCGCAAATTAGGTCTCTAGAACTATTGTATATTTTACAAAAAAACAGTAGAATAGAAAGGTATAATTTTTAAAGAAGGAATGAAAACATTGAAATCTATTAAACGTTTTGCCCTCTCTGCTATGGGAGTGGCTTTGCTACTCGTCTTGACAGGCTGTGTCCAAGTAGACAAAGCAACAGGACAACCCACAGGATTGATTTGGAATACCATCGGAGCACCTATGGCTGAAGCTATCAAGTACTTCGCTACTGATAAAGGTCTAGGCTTTGGTGTGGCTATCATTATCGTAACCATTATCGTACGTTTGATTATCTTGCCACTTGGTATCTACCAATCATGGAAGGCAACGCTTCACTCTGAAAAGATGAATGCCCTCAAACATGTCCTTGAGCCACATCAAACACGCCTCAAAGAAGCAACAACTCAGGAAGAAAAACTAGAAGCCCAACAAGCTCTCTTTGCAGCTCAGAAAGAACATGGCATCAGCATGTTCGGTGGTGTAGGATGTTTCCCTATCCTCATTCAAATGCCTTTCTTCTCTGCTATCTACTTTGCAGCCCAATACACTGATGGAGTAGCTAGCTCTACCTTCTTGGGTATCGATCTTGGTTCACCAAGTCTGCTCCTTGTCGCTTTCGCTGGTATCCTCTACTATCTCCAATCACTCCTCTCACTTCATGGAGTAGAAGACGAGATGCAAAGAGATCAACTAAAAAGAATGATTTACGTGAGTCCACTCATGATTGTCGTCTTCTCCCTCTTCGCACCAGCCAGTGTGACGCTTTACTGGGTTGTCGGTGGTTTCATGATGATTCTCCAACAGTTCATCGTTAACTATGTTGTTCGTCCAAAACTTCGCAAAAAAGTTCGTGAAGAATTTGCTAAAAACCCACCAAAAGCAAGTTCGTTTTCAACTGGAGGCGGACGCAAAGATGTCACTCCAAACCAAGCAACTGCGATCATGACCAATAAGAAACATAAAAAACGCAATGCTGGTAAACAACATTCTAGAAAATAAGAAAAAAAGCTTAGCTGAAAGCTAGGCTTTTTATGCATCACAAAAGCCCGATGTCTCCATCAGGCTTCTTTTTTATCCATGAACACGTTTCATGTAGTCTTGATAACTTTCTGTATCCATCAATTCCTTGGCATTCTTAACACGGTCTGCTGTTGGAGGTTTGACCCCTTCAAGCGAATAAGGAATTCCAAGTTCACGCCATTTGAACTCACCCATCGTGTGATAAGGTAGGATTTCAAACTTGTCAACGTTTTTGAGGGTTTTAACGAATTTACCGAGTTCGATCAGGTCGTCATCTCTGTCTGTCAACCCCGGAACCAGCACGTGGCGAATCCAAACAGGCTTCCCAATATCTGATAGGTACTGGGCACAGGCCAAGATGTTCTTATTGGTTTGACTGGTTACAATCTTGTGCTGTTCTTCGTTGATTTCCTTGATATCCAGGAGAACCAAGTCTGTCACCGCCATGAGTTTATTAAACTTTTCGAGATAACGTGGTTTATTACGGAACGGAAGGGCACAGGTATCCAAGGTACAGTGGATTCCTTTTTCCTTGGCCTTGGTAAAGAGGGCAATCAAGAAATCAATCTGTAAGAGGGCTTCTCCTCCACTGACAGTGATTCCTCCCTTGTCTCCCCAGAATCCACGGTAGCGAAGGGCTTCTGACAAAACATCGTCTACTGTCCGTTCGCGTGATTTATTGGTCTCCATCGCCCATGTATCGGGGTTATGACAGTACTGGCAACGCATGTGACAGCCCTGCAAAAAGACAATAAACCGAATCCCAGGGCCATCTACCGCCCCAAAACTCTCTGTCGAATGCACCATTCCTGTCACTTGTCCATAGTCAATTGTTTCTTCAGACATATCGTCACCTTCCTTGAAACCGTTTTATAGTTTTATTATATCACGAGTAAGGGGAAAAACAAGGTTTTTTGTCTATTTTTTAGAAAGCAATCTGTTTTTCACTTTCATTTTCAATTTCTTTTACTAATCCGATTCAAAATCAAAACCATACAAGGTTGCGAAATAGTCCTCAGGGCGCTCTGCACGGCGGATTTGGCGGGCTTTTCTTTCTTCGGTATAGAGAATTTCTGCTGAGCGTAGTTTAGCATTGTACTGGTAACCCATGGAGAATCCATGTGCACCTGTATCATGAATCACCAGCAAATCACCGATTTCTGTATGAGGTAGTTCGCGCTTCACCGCAAATTTATCATTGTTTTCACAGAGTGAACCGACCACGTCTACCACCTCAACAGCTCCGTCTGGATGAGTAAGATTAGTGATATGGTGGTAGGCCCCATACATGGCTGGACGCATGAGGTTGACTGCTGAAGCATCCACACCTAGATAGGTACGGTAAGTTTTTTTCTTATGAGTGACTCTTGTGACCAAAGCTCCGTGAGGGGCTAACATAAAGCGGCCCAATTCGGTGAAAATTTTAACCTGACCAAGACCTGCTGGCGTAAGGACTTCCTCATAAACCTTACGAACTCCCTCACCAATCACAGCAATGTCATTTGGCTCCTGCTCAGGACGATAGTTGACACCAATACCGCCGGAAAGATTGATAAAGTCTAACGAAATACCCAACTTTTCCTTGATTTCAACAGCCAATTCAAAAAGCTGACGCGCCAACTCTGGGTAGTAGAGATGGATGACAGTATTGGATGCTAGGAAAGAGTGAATCCCAAATGTCTTGGCTCCTTTTTCCTTTAAAACTGCAAAGGCTTCAAAAAGCTGGTCCTTGGTCATGCCAAACTTGGCTTCTCCAGGATTGTCCATGATATCTGTTCCTAGCTCAAAAACGCCTCCAGGATTGTAACGACAAGAGATGATTTCTGGAATACCTGCTGCACGCTCCAGATGTTCAATATCTTCAAAGGCATCCAAGTTAATAGTTGCACCCAATTCACGCGCATAAGCGTACTCTTGGTCTGGCGTATTGTTTGATGAGAACATGATCTCAGAACCGGGGAAATCCAGTTTATGGCTCATCAAAAGTTCCACATAACTAGAACAGTCCACACCACAACCTTCCTCTTGGAGGATTTTCAAGATGGCTGGGGTTGGAGTGGCCTTGACGGCAAAATATTCTTTGAATCCCTTATTCCAAGAAAAGGCCTGGTTGACTGCTCTTGCTTTTTCACGAATCCCCTTCTCATCATACAAGTGAAAGGGAGTCGGGAACTCTGCAACAATTGTTTCTAAATCTTCACGGCTGATAAATGGTGTTTTCATAAGCATCCTTCTATTCTGTTTGCAAAGAAAGGCTGGGACAATCGTTCCAACCTTTAGTTCTATCTCTTATTTGTCTTCGTCAAAGATATTTCCAATCTCAACATCGATGGATTGGTTCTTAACATCAATATTGGTTACTTTCAAGAGTGACTTGTAATCAAACTGCTTTTCACGTTCTTCTTGGGCATTGTCTGCAAAGACTGCGACACCAGCTAGTTCAGAATCAAACTCACGCAAGAGACTAATCATCCCGTTGACAGTTCCGCCGCCTTTCAAGAAGTCATCCACAATCAAGACACGACTGCCTGCCTTGAGACTGCGTTTTGAAAGGAACATTTTCTCAATGCGGTCACCGCTGGAACCTGAAACATAGTTGACGCTGACCGTTGAACCTTCGGTAATTTTCAAGTCACGGCGCACAATGACAAATGGAACGTTGAGGACATTGGCAACTGCATTTGCGAGTGGCACACCTTTTGTTGCTACTGTCATAACGGCATCGATTTTTTGGTCCATAAAGCTCTTGGCAATGATGCGCCCAATATTTTTCAAAATGGCAGGTGTACTGAGCAAATCAGATAGGTAGATGTAGCCACCTGGCAAGATACGGTCGCTTTCTGAAAGTTTGTCACGCAAGTCGGCGATCATTTCTTTGGCTTCATGACTCGAGATTGATGGTGTAAAGATAACGCCACCACCTGCTCCAGTCACAGTCTGAATATGGCCGATTTCGATTTCCTCAAAGGCACGCTTGATAATCACGATGTCCTCTGAAATCGATGATTTAGCAGATTCGTACTTTTCTGCAAAGGTATTGAGACTGGTTAGTTTGTATGGATTATTAATCAAATAGTTGGAAATGACAACCATCCGATCACTTCTTCTTAATTTCATTTTTATTTACCATTCCATTTAATTTTGATATTTTATCCATTATACCATATTCACATAAAAAAACGAACATTATTGCGTAAAAAATGCTCGTTTTTCTTAAATTATTAATCTAAATCTGGTTTATAGAAGGAACGATTGTCCATAGCGAAGATTTTATTGGTCATCTCTCCTTTGTCCACCAAAGCTAGAGCTGTTGTCATCATCATCATGCTGGCATCGAGATTATCGATCATATGAATAATCTCTGCCTCCATAATGCGCGGACGAACCGGACTTCCATACTCCAGCAAGCCATGGTGACTGAGGATGACATGGCGCAGTAGCACCACTTCTTCTCTGGTATCATCGATGCCGAGTTCCATGACGGTCTTGGTAATTTCACTATCGATGAGGGCTATATGGCCGATGAGATTGCCTCGCACTGTGTACTCCGTCTGATCGGGACCACTGAGTTCTAAAACCTTGGCCAAGTCGTGCAACATAATCCCAGCATAAAGCAGGCTCTTATTGAGCTGAGGATAGATGTCACTAATGGCATCTGCCAAACGCACCATGGTCGCCGTATGATAGGCCAAACCCGTTTCAAAGGCGTGGTGGTTGGTCTTAGCAGCTGGATAGGAGTAGAATTCCTTATCATACTTGGTGTAGAGACTGCGAACGATACGCTGCCAGACAGGATTTTCAATCTTGAAAATCATTTGCGACATGTAGTCACGAATCTCCTTGACATCAACCGGAGATTTAACCTTGAAGTCAGCTGGATCATTGGGTTCCCCAGGCTGAGGCAGGCGGAGAGTAATTTGATTGACTTGAGGAGTATTATTATAAACTTCTCTGCGCCCTTGCATGTGGACCACTTTCCCTGCAGTAAAGGCCTCAACGTTATGAGGCTGAGCATCCCAGAGTTTTCCTTCAATCTCGCCACTATCGTCTTGGAAGGTAAAGGCTAGGTAGTTTTTCCCAGCACGCGTCTGTCTCAGGTCAGCTGACTTGATCAGGTAAAAGCCTTCAAACAGCTCATCTTTTTTCATGTGACTAATCTTCATATTCTTCCTCATCTTCTTGGAAATGGAGTAGATCAAGCGCAGGCTCACCTTCTGATAACTCAATGTGACGGAGCGTCCGCTCGATAGCTGTGGTACGACGGTTTAATAATTCATCAATATTGCCAGAGGCATGTTGGAGATGCTTTTGTGCCTTGACCAGAATGCCTCCGAACTTGCCAAACTCGGTCTTGACGCTGGCAAGAGTCTTGCTGATATGGTCGGCACTCTTTTGGATATTGAGAGTTTTGAAGCCAACCGATAGGGAGTTGAGCAGGGCTGATAGGGTACTTGGACCTGCAACGATAATCTGCTCTTCCCGTCTCAAATCATCGAAGAAGACCGGATTGCGGACGATTTCCGAATAAAGTCCTTCTGTCGGAACAAACAAGACTCCAAAATTGGTCGTCCGAGGTGGCGCTATGTACTTGCTCTTGATATCCTTGGCGAAACGCTTAACGCTTGCCAAGAGTGACTTGCGACAGCGTTCGATCTCGTCCTTGTCACCTACTTCATAGGCTTCTTCTAGGCGGTAATAATCGGCCAGTGGAAACTTGGAGTCAATTGGTAAGTAGACGTATTCCTGATCGCCTTGGCCAGGTAACTTGATGGCGTACTCTACTCGCTCGCTAGAGTTTTCAACCGTTGCAAATTCTCGTTCGTACTGGGCAGGAGTCATGATGTCTTCGATGATTTGCCCCAGCTGCAATTCGCCCAGAATCCCTCGCGTCTTGGTTCCAGAGAGAACCTTGTTGAGGGCTCCGACATCGCGGGCAACCGTCTGCATCTCTCCCAAACCTCGATTGACAGACTCCAGTTGTTTAGAAACTGTCTCGAAGGAAGCCTGCAAGCGCGTCTGCAAGGTCTTTTCTAGCTTTTCCTCGACTGTCTGACGCATTTGGTCCAAACGTTGCTCATTTGATTCCTGCAGGGCTTGGAGACGTTGGTCAGTCTTGTCTCTGGTTTGAAGGAGATTCTCGCTCATCTCCTGTCTAACTTGAGTCAAGCCTTGGTGCAACTCCATTCGCACTTCCTGCAAGCGGTCGCTGACAGCCACTTCCAAATCTTTTTGGTCTAGTTGGCTGGCTTGCCTGGCTTGTTCAAAGCGGTAATCCAACTGATCTGAAAGATTGTCTGCCTGGTCTTCCAAACTCTTGACTAGATATTTGTCTTGCTTATCCTGCCTCTGCCAAATGAGAAAGAGCCCAAGAAGATTAGCAACTAATAAAATAACAAGTAAAATCTCCATCCTATCTCCTGTCCTTGCTATGCAGTACGACTACATAACCATCTGGGCAAGTCACCGAAACTTCCCTATCTATATATTCGTTAGAAGCGTACACTTTTTTAAAGAAAAAATTCTCCTCTGTCAATTCGTACTTGGCACCAAGAATAGTCAGCTGGCTATCCCGAACTGGCATAAAGGCTAGATAATCGTAGTCTGAACGGGGCTCTAGCTGACTGATTCCTTCTGGACAATAGGCAATCAAGTTTTGCCCATCCTCAATCGCGATTTGGCGCATATAGGGGACCAACTTGGGATTGCTAGGCAGAAAGACATTGGCCAGCATATGATCAATACGACCACCCAAAGCCCCAAAAATAGTCACCTGAGCCTGAGAATTTTGCTCAAAGATGGTCAAGAGAGCCAATTCCAGATCTGTATCATCCTTTTCTGGCTGGGCTTGAACAAAATGTTGGGCACGTTTTTGAATCAACTGACGTTCGTCTGCGGTTACCGAATCAAAATCTCCAACTGCTAGAGCGAGAGGCAGGTCTTCTTCCAAGACCCAGAGCGAGCCTCGATCCACACCGACAAAGCAATCAAAATCCGTCCGATAATGACCGCGATCTCCGCCGGCAAAAACGGCAACCCTAGTCCAATTGTTTTCTGAGAGTTTGCACTCGTTCATTGACATCTCCCTTAAAGACATAGGACCCTGCTACAAAAACGGTCGCACCAGCTTCTTTAGCCTGAGCAATGGTTTGGTCATCAATCCCACCATCGACTTCAATCTCAAAGCTCAAACCTTTTTCCTCACGAAGGGCAACCAACTCACGAATCTTATCCATGGTTTCAGGTAGAAAGGCTTGTCCTCCAAATCCAGGATTCACTGTCATGACCAAGACTTGGTCCACTAGGTGAAGGACATGCTTGATCGCCTCCACAGGTGTCCCAGGATTGATAACCACAGAAGGTTTAACACCGAGAGAGCGAATTTTTTGGAGGGCGCCATGGATATGAGGCGTTGCTTCCACATGGATACTGATGATATCCGCTCCCGCACGCGCAAAGTCTTCTAGATGATGTTCAGGATTTGCTACCATCAAGTGGCAGTCAAAGACCATCTTGCTATGAGGGCGAAGAGCTTCAACCACACCTGCACCAAAACTGATTTGCGGTACAAAGTGACCATCCATGATATCGATATGGGCATATTCTGCGCCAGTTGCTTCTAGGCGTTTGATTTCACGTTCAAAGTTGGCATAATCTGCTGCCAGAATTGACGGAGCAATCTTGTATTGAGACATAGGTTTCTCCTTATTTTGGAATTTTTTTGCTGACTTTTTTATAGGTTTCTCTGCGATTTTCAATCTCACTGAGGAATTGCAGGTAGTTGTCAAAACGGAAGGATGCAATGATTCCTTCTTCTACAGCTGGCTTAACCGCACAGGACGGCTCATGGGTATGGGTACAAGTACGGAACTTGCAGTCTCGACTGACACTGGCAATCTCTGGAAAAGCCTGATTGAGATCTTCTGCTGTTGACACTTCATAATCCAGTGATGAAAAGCCTGGTGTGTCCGCGATTTTACCCCCATTGAGGTTGTAAAAACTAACAGCTCGAGTGGTATGACGACCGCGACCCAAACTATCTGAGATTTCACCTGTTTCAAGATTGAGGGCTGGTGCGATTTTATTGAGAAGGGTTGACTTCCCAACACCTGTCTGTCCCATAAAGACCGTCACTTTGTCTGTCAACAGAGGTAAGAGCTCTTCCTTACTGGTCACAAAGTCATAACCAATAGTACGATAGGTCTGCTCGTAAAAATCCAGTTCTCCTCGATCTGACAAGAGGTCCATTTTAGAAATATAAACAATAGGATGAATGCCCTTGTGTTCCAAAAGAACCAAGAAACGATCCAGCAAGTTGCTGTTGAAGTCTGGTTCCTTGACTGACATGATCACCACAGCTTGGTCAATATTGACAATAGGCGGACGGACCAGGCTATTTTTCCGTTCGTGAATCTTGAGAATATAACCTTCGGAATTTTCCTCCGCAGAAAAATCTACCCAATCCCCAACATAGGGCGTGTGGCCTTTTTTACGAAAATTCCCGCGCGCACGTGTCTGATAGACTTGGCCATCACTCTCTACATAATAGAATCCTGCCAAGGCTTTAATAATTTGTCCCTGCATCTTAGAGTCCTTGTCCTTTAAGCGCATCTGAAAGGCTAGCAAATTCTTCCAAGCTAAGTGCTTCCCCACGCACAGATGGAGACAAGCCTGCCTGATCCAAAGCCTTGGTCAACTTTTCCTTGACTTCCTCAGTCTTTCCAAAGTAGCCTGTTAAGTTATTCCATAAGGTCTTGCGACGATGAGTGAAGCTAGCCTTGGAAACCTTAAAAAAGAAGTTCTCATCTTTCACTGCTACAGCCGGTTCTGGACGGCGCACCATTTTTAAAATGGCTGAGTCCACGTTTGGGGCTGGCACAAAGACCGTACGTGGCACGATGAAGGCAACCTTTGCTGTCATATAATACTGCACAGCAATCGACAAGCTACCATAAGCCTTAGTATTTGGCTGTGCTGAGATACGGTCCGCCACTTCTTTTTGCATCATGACGACAAACTCACTAAAAGGAATGCCACTTTCGATCAAGTGCATGAGAATAGGCGTTGTGATATAGTAGGGCAAGTTGGCTACTACCTTAATCGGCAATTCTGGATTTTTGAAATTCTGGATATGTTGCGCCAAATCCACTTTGAGAATGTCCTCGTTAACCACTGTTACATTGTCAAAATCACGAAGAGTATCTGCCAAAATCGGTACCAAACGGTGGTCGATCTCAAAGGCCATGACTTGAGCTGCACGCTCAGCTAGAAACTCCGTCAAAGCACCAATCCCTGGCCCAATTTCGATAACATTGACCTGGTCATCAATTTCAGCTGTATCCACAATTTTTTGAAGAATATTGGTATCCGTCAAGAAATTTTGCCCGAAGGACTTTTTAAAGGTAAAACCGTGACGCTCCAGCACTGCCTTGGTCACGCTATAATCTGCAATTCTCATTTATTCTCTTTTCTATTTGTTAGCTAAAAACAATCTATAAACCCAAACAATTACCAACACCAAGAGAAACCAAAATCTCAAAGGAATATGGTACTCGTCATCTTTAGATTCGGCACCAGTCTCATCAAGCACTTGCTCATCTTCTTTGCGTGGTGCTAGCTCATTTTCTTGGCCTTGCACTTGCTCGTCTTCTTGATATTGCTCTTGTTCTTGATTATCTTTTGGGCCTTGCATTTTCTTCAACTCATCTTGGTATGCAACCGAGTCTAGAATATTACCTTCTGGCAATAATTTTGAGGCATAATAATCAGGAAATCCCATAGCAGACCAAATTACGTTCTTTTCTGTTAAAGAAAAATCCAATTCTTGGGGTTGATTTTCCTGAATGGCTCGGATATTTTTTATAAGCTTACGCGAAGCTGTAGTCAATCCATCCATGTCAGCAACTTCTAAAACATCAAATCCTAGCATGTCACCTGCTTTGACATTTGCAAGAATATAGCGAACAAAATCATCATATAGTTGCAAGGTCTGAGGAGCGTTCTTTTCTAAAAAGGAGCGATTTTGGGTGGCCTTTTTCTGGAATTTTTCAATAGGAAGTAAGATATTAAATTTTTTCCATAGAATATTAGGCATTCGCACATCTTTTTCATCCCAAAATAATTGCCAAAAATAAGGAATAGTGTAAACCCCCTCCGTTAAAATACGTACATCTTTCCCGTTTTTTTAATAAATATAACTTCTATTTGCCATATCGTTTCCTTTCACCATTTTTATGAAGGCTTTGCCTTCCGTCAAAGTCACTCCAAACAGGGCCAACTGTTTAGATTGCCTCTTGTTGTCAAAAAATCAATGCATATTGTTCTAATTTTCATTCATTATCTTTTAAGAAAATCATTTATTCTCTTTTCTAATAGGAACGGCGATATATCCAAACAAATTCATTTCCTCTGGAACTCTGATGAATCAGGTCTTTTAAATAGATATTGGGATTCGTCAGTTCTTTTGTTTCTGTATGATAGCTTGTTATTGTCTGCCCACCATGTCGGAGAAGCCACTCTGTATCCAATCTAGGCAAATATCTGTCCTTTTGAAGAAAATCACAAAATTCCTCTACTGTCATGTCCTCAGGAACTTCAAGTTCTACCTTGTGAGGCAGAACATCATCCCCCATACAGATAGACTCTCTATCAACGATTATTTTCATCTCTTGATCAGCCTTTAGCTCTTCCTTCTAGTTCCTCACTGAACTGTTGCATTTCTTTAAACGCTTTGTCACTGACATAAACACCCGCTTTATAATACTCAGTCTGGTTAATGGCATAGTCAAAGATTTCAATCATGCCTCCAGCGTTTTCAATCATCGCGCTCCAATTTTCATCGAAAACCATTCGCAAACGTTTCCAATCAGTAAACACTGAAACCGAATTTCGTCCATTTTTCCCTTCTCTAGTCGGAAGATTAAATGTAGCAGATTCTTCTAAAACATGAGCATTACTTTCCTGACTAGGTTCAGGAAATCCTGATGATGCATTTATAGGAAGAAGGAATTTAGCTTTTGGCATTGCCATTGAAAAGAACTTATAATAGAGTTTATAAATTAATTCTTCCTCTTCTGTAGTCGGTCTATCCATCTGTCCCATCAAAAGCATCCATCTCACAATATCAGGGTTCATAACAGGAACTTGTATCTCTGGCAAGCCTGAAAAATCTGGTTTTTGAACTAAAATAGAAGAACTTATACTAACTTCTTTGGTATTAAAGAATGCTCCTAAAGCACCATTCAAGTAAAAAGCTGTCCCAAGAAAATTCTCAATTCCTTTTTTATCTTCCGTATTTTCAATCCGTTTTACCACTTTGAATTGGTTTTCAATTGCTTCCTTATACTGATGATACCAACGAGGGGTAAATAGCATAATCATTGGGTCAGTGCATAGATAGCCTTCGTCACCTCTATCATATGTAGTTGAGAAAAGATAAGGTTCCCCAGTATTTTCTGAATAAACAGCATAAATCGAATCTGCTTCTAGCAACTTGTCCTTGACAATTTCTGCTAGACGCTCTGACTTACGAGTATTTTCTTGATTGCTCTCTTCACTTTTTGGTTTTTGACGGCAATCCCATAAAAAAGCCTGTAAAATTTCGATACTATCATCAAGACTAAGATTCTGATAGTCCTCATCGCTTACTTTGCCTTCTTGAATAGTCACAAAAGTTCGATAGAGAGCATAAGCATAGCTAGATAAACGCTTTTTTTCATCTACACCAGGACTATAGAGCACACTTCCCTTTTTTAACTTAGCTAGAGAGGGAAGCATATCGATCTCTAGATAAACTAACTCCTCATCTCTAAGAGATTCCACATCTTTGTTTTGGCAAGTAAGTTTTTTTACAACTACAGTTTCAAGAGCATCCATACCTTGATCGGGATTGCAAAACTGAAGACGATCACCAACTGTCAAACTCCCTTCCAAAGTCGTAGCAATCAGTAATTCCCTCTTTTCTTTCATTGGAAAGAAACCCAAAACTCCTAGACAAGCATCTCCTTTGGTTTTTTCTGTTGTCTTCTGTGCTTCTGTCTTTTTAAAAAAATCAAAAATTCCCATTACTTTTCCTCATTAATTTCACCCAAGTGCTGATTTTATCAATTATCTTTTTTTATCAGGCATGGTATTGAGCATAGTTGAAGCATATGCTATTACCTCTATTGTAACACATTCCCTTTGTATTTTTGGGCTATCTGGTTATTGTTATCACTTTTTAGGACTCTCCAAACAGATTTCGATAGCTAAATTTCTTTCCACTATTGAAGTAAGCATAAAATTTATTTTTCTAATTTTTTATAGATTGTCTCTTGAAAAGGTTAGTTGTTCAAGTAAGGAATAGAGTTTTGCTTGCTCCTCTTCTTCGTAAGCAGATCTATTTGCTTTTACTTCCCTGCATTTTTCGTCATACAAAAAGCCCTCATAGCCATCTTCTGTAGATAAGGCTGTATAGACTTTGGCCATTTCTTCAGGACTAAGCGAAAATTTCGACTTAATTTTATACAGATTTTTCATAAAAGCGCTGAGGTGATCATAGCGGCGCATATCAACTTTGACATTGGTCACACGGATTGCCTGAACCTTGATACCTTTCCAATGTTTCCGCATATAAAGTGACAGCATCAACAAGGCCAGTTTATTCTGATAATAGGTCTTGGCAGGACTATAATGTTTTTGACCAGCTAAATTTTCAAAATCAAGTTTCATGAAAGGATAAAGCACCAGCCCTTGAGAAGAAATATTAACAATCCGACCACTCTCAGACTTTTCCAACAAACCTTTCAACAAGGTAGAAAGTAAAAAGGGAGCAACCACATTGGTCGCAAATTGCTTTTCTAATCCCTCCTTAGTCCGGATGGGCTTTTTGACCGATAAATCAAAGTCAGCCGCATTGTTAATTAAAACATCTAAAGTCTCTTCTTTTTGGATATACTGCTCCACTGCTTTCCTGACACTCTTCATATCAGATAGATCAGCCAAGATATAATCTACATGTCGATTTCCTGTTTGTTGACGGATTTTCTCACAAGCTTGCTCGGCAGCTTCTGCCCGTCTACAAAAGAGAGTTACCGACCAGCCCTTTTCAGCCAACTGTTTAGCAGCCTGATAGCCAATACCACTATTGCCACCCGTAATAATTACTTTTTTCATTTCTTACTCCTTTAGATTGAATACTTGCGCATGGCTTCTTCCACTTCTGCCAAGGTTATCCCAAATAACTCTAAGCGCTTGATGAGTTGCTTGCCGTTGGAATAGCCGATGCGGAGCTGTTCGCCTAGATACTCTCTGCGCCTACGACTATCTGCTCCTGCTAAAAAACCTAGGCGAATCAAGTCACCACGACTGATGTCAAACTCGTTCTCGTTTTCAAATTGCTCTGTCACCTGAGCCAGCGCTGTTTTCAGGTCTTCATAGCTGGCGTGTTCGATTCCCAGAGAACGTCCCTTGGACTTGGATTTGGGAACAGCCTCATCTCGCTTGAGAAAAGCATGCTGTACTGTTGGAATAGCCGTCATAATCATGCGACGAATGCGCTCCCCATTAAAATCTGGATCTGTAAAGACAATGACTCCATGTAATTCATGCAAACGCTGAATGCGTTCTATATCCTGGTCATTTATTGCGGAACCTCGTGTTTCATAGGTCTCTACATCAAAGTAACGTTTGAGATTGGCCGTATCATCGCGACCTTCGACCACGATGACTTGGGAAATTTTTTCTTTCATCACTTGCTGTCCAATCCAAAGATACGCTCTGCATTTGCAGTCGTTGCTACCGCCAGCTCTTCTGTCGTCATCCCACGCAAGTCGGCGATAAAGTCCACCACATAGCGTGTGTAGGCTGTTTTGTTTTCACGGCCACGTTTAGGAACAGGAGCCAGGTAGGGCGCATCCGTTTCTACCAAAATCTTGTCTAACGGAAGTTCCCTAGCAGCCTCTTGGATATCCGTCGCTTTCTTAAAGGTCACCACACCTGAGAAAGAAATGGTCATGCCAAGCTCGACAAACTTCTCAACCCACTCCAAAGAGCCTGAAAATGAATGCATAATCCCACCACGAGGACCAACGCCCTCACTCTTGATAATCTCATAAGTATCTTCTAGCGCATCACGGGTATGGACCACAAAAGGCAAATTCAAATCCTTAGACAACTGAATCTGACGACGAAAAACCTGCTCCTGTACTTCCTTAGGTGCTGTCATCCAATGGTAGTCCAGACCAATCTCCCCCAAGGCAACAACCTTGGGATGTTTTAGTTTTTCAAGCAAGTAAGCTTCGACCTCATCTGTGTAAGTCCCTGCTTCCGTCGGATGCCAGCCAATAGTTGCGTAGAGCTGCTCATACTCATCTGCCAACTCCAGGGCTCGCTCAATGGTCGGTGTATCAAAACCAACAATATTCATCTGTGTCACACCCATCTCAGCAGCCAAGGCGATTTCTTCTGCCTCACGTCCTGCAAATTCTTCTACATTTAAATGTGTGTGCGTATCAAAAATCATCTCTTCTAACCTCATTTTCTTCCATCTATTATACCAAAAATAGCATCCCTCGGCTTGTAAAAATATTCTAATACCAATCATTCACCCTTGACTGCCCTTTTTCAAAGCAGTATAATAACACTTATTGAAATTTTCATCAAAGGAAAAGAAAATGTTTAGAAAATTAAAATATACCTTTATCGGTCGACCACTCAAGTCTCTCACAGATGGTGAAGGGGGATTGTTAGGAAAAATGCAGGCACTTGCAATGTTATCCAGTGATGCCCTGTCTTCTATTGCCTATGGACCTGAACAAGTCATTCTCGTTTTAGTCAGTCTCTCTCCTCTCGCTATTTGGTGGAGCCTCCCTATCGGTATTTTTGTCCTCTTACTCCTCGCTAGTTTGACCATTTCCTATCGTCAAATTATTCACGCCTATCCTCAAGGTGGTGGGGCTTATATGGTCACTCGGGAAAATCTCTCCCCTGAACTAGGCTTGATTGCAGGGGGCAGCCTCCTTGTTGACTATATGCTGACAGTAGCCGTATCCGTTGCGTCTGGAGCTGATGCTATTACTGCAGCCATCCCTGCCCTCCATCCCTATAATCTTCATATCTCTATTTTCCTAGTCTGCCTGCTCATGCTCTTGAATTTAAGAGGATTGAAAGAATCTGCCAGCTCTCTGATGATTCCCGTCTACCTCTTTATCTTCAGTACCGTTTTTCTCTTGCTTTATGGGTTCTTTCAACTATTTACAGGTTCCCTAAACTACCAGGCGACTTCAACCATTGGACAAACTGTTCCGAGCCTTTCCATCGTTCTCCTACTAAGAGCCTTTACCAGTGGCTCTGCCTCTCTGACAGGGGTTGAGGCTATTTCAAATGCGGTACCATTTTTCAAAACTCCGAAAGAAAAGAATGCTGCTCAGACCTTGACCATTATGTCTCTCATTCTTGGATTCTTATTCGCAGGAATTACTTTTTTGAACTACTGGATGGGGATCACTCCTCAAAATGGAGAAACCATCCTCTCGCAAATGGCCAAGGGCATTCTTGGTGATTCATTCTTTGGTCATGCGAGCTACTATCTCTTCCAGTTCTCAACAGCCTTGATTCTAGCTGTAGCTGCAAATACTGGCTTTTCAGCCTTCCCTATGCTGGCTTACAATATGGCTAAAAACAAGTACATGCCCCATCTCTTTATGGAAAAAGGGGATCGTCTTGGCTACTCCAACGGTATCTTAACTCTGGCTTTTGGAGCTATGATCCTTCTTCTCATTTTTAATGGGAATACTGAACGCTTGATTCCTCTTTATACTATCGGGGTCTTCGTTCCCTTTGCCCTTTCTCAGACTGGGATGATTCGTCATTGGAAAAAGGAAAAAGGAGCAAACTTCTTAAAACCTGCCTTTGCTAATATCCTTGGGGCCATCATTTGTTATGCTATCGTCCTCATTTTACTCCTCTTCAGACTGGGTGATATCTGGCCATTCTTCCCAATTATCCTAGTTCTTACTTTCCTCTTTTTGTCCATTCACAGCCATTACCAAAAAGTGGCAAAACAGCTACGACTCTACGAAGGAATTGAAAAGCGCACTTATGACGGCAACCTTGTCCTTGTCCTAGTAGGAAATGTTACTCGAGTAAGTGTCGGAGCCATTAACTACGCTCAAAGTATCGGTGACGAAGTGTTAGCCATGCACATTTCTACTAAAGAAACGGCAGAAAAAGACCAAGAAATCCTCCAGGAATTTACCGATTACTTCCCAAATATCACTCTGAAGAATATCAATACCAGCTACCGCGACATCATCACCCCTAGCGTTAAGTATGTCAAACGAATCGCCCAAGAAGCTAAGCAAAAGAACTACACCGTTACAGTCCTTGTCCCACAGTTTATCCCTAACAAGCCTTGGCAAAATATCCTGCACAATCAAATGAGCCTCAAACTAAAATACGCTCTCAGATGGCATGAAGACGTCGTTGTCGCTAGCTACTCTTATCACTTAAAAGAATAAACAAAAACTCAAAATCAGTAACTTATATCTGGTTTTGAGTTTTTTGTATATGACCTTTTAAAAGAGCCCTCAATGAGTTCCATTTGAAATTGAAGATTTCGTGGACAGTTCACTACGTAGGATAAAAAGAAAAGCCAGTAGACTCGAGTTCCTACTGACTTCTTTGTTGAATTCGTTTGGATTAAGCAGCCAAAACTTTGCGTCCTTTACGACGACGAGCTGCCAATACGCGACGACCGTTTTTAGTTGACATACGGTTACGGAATCCGTGTTTGCGCGCACGACGAAGTTTACTTGGTTGATAAGTACGTTTCACGATGAATACCTCCTCATAGATTTTGTATTCGTTTAGCCGGCTATAAAGTGATCAGTTACTAAACATACTTTACTATTCTATCTGATTCTTACCTATTTGTCAATAGCTCTAAGTAAATGTTTCCTGCTTTTCCCTATGAAAGCCTTATCTACGATACTGACTCAAGAAACGTGTCATCTTTTCTTGGATTTGCGCTAATTCGTCCACACGAGGAAGGTAAACGATACGGAAATGGTCTGGTTCCTTCCAGTTAAAACCACGACCATGAACCAAGAGAACCTTTTCCTGCTTCAAGAAATCAAGAACGAACTGCTCATCATCATCGATGCGGTACATATTGCGGTCAATTTTAGGGAAGATATAAAGACCCGCCTTTGGCTTGACCGCAGACAAACCTGGAATATCTTGGATGGCATTGTAAATGAAGTTTCTTTGCTCGTAGATCCGTCCACCAGGAAGGAGCAATTCATCCACTGACTGGTGCCCACCTAGTGATGTTTGTACGACTTGCTGGGCCAAAACGTTAGAGCAAAGACGCATATTGGACAGCATATTGAGACCTTCGATATAGCCCTTGACATGGTGCTTAGGACCAGACAAGACCATCCAGCCTACACGAAAACCAGCGATACGGTGAGATTTTGACAGACCATTCATGCTGACACAGAAAACATCAGGTGCCAAGCTTGCCACAGGTGTATGCACATGCCCATCCATCACCATGCGATCATAAATTTCATCCGCAAAGATGATCAAATCGTTTTGACGGGCAATCTCAATAATCTCCAACAAGAGTTCCTTAGGATAAAGGGCTCCAGTTGGGTTATTTGGATTGATAAGGACGATTGCCTTGGTATTGGAAGTAATTTTTGACTTAATATCATCAATATCTGGGTACCACTCTGCAGCTTCATCACAGATATAGTGAACGGCATTTCCCCCAGCTAGGCTGACCGCGGCTGTCCAGAGAGGATAGTCTGGCATAGGCACCAAGACCTCATCGCCATTATCCAAAAGCCCTTGCATGGACATAACAATCAGCTCACTGACACCATTTCCAAGGTAGATATCATCAATGTCCACATTGGGAAATTTCTTCAGTTGGCAATACTGCATGATGGCCTTGCGGGCTGAGAAAATCCCTTTGGAGTCAGAATATCCCTCACTATCACGCGCATTCATAATCAAGTCATGAATGACCTCATCTGGCGCTGTAAAGCCAAATTCTGCTGGATTTCCTGTATTCAGACGTAAAATCTTTTCTCCATTTGCTCGCATACGCATGGCTTCTTCCAAAACAGGGCCACGGATATCATAGGCAACGTGCTCTAACTTACTAGATTTGTTATATTCTTTCATCTTGTTTCCTCAATTCATCGAGATAGTAACATTATACCACTAGAAAGGGATTGCGACAAGTTTCCTGAAATGAGCAAGCAAAGAAAAAAACTCACAACGACTAGGTTCTCACCGTCTAAACAACTAGAGTACAGAAGTATTTTCTCACATACCAAAAGACAAACCTAGAAAGATCAGCGCTAAAAAGGAGTCATACAAAAGATTAAACATGAGAAAGAGCCCCCACGTGACCAAATAGTCCAAGCGACAACTTCTCTTTGCAATCACAAATAAAATGGTGTGGTAGACTAGGTGAAAGAGAAGAAAGCCAACAAAATCTGGATAGAGAACGGGCACGACTCTTTCCAGCTGCCAAAGCATCACTACTTCACCTACAAGTGACGCAAGGATAATTCCATGATAAAGAAAACTTATTTTTTTAAAAGTCTGAACAAAATCTTTCATACTTTCTCATCCCCTTTACTGTGTTTCCTACTAGCTCGTTTTCTTTTATTTTAACATATCTCCACCAAATCGAATCTCCGATAATATTTATTTAAATATGATTTTTACTTTACTTCTTTAGTGAAAAGGGTTACAATAACAGTAAGAAAATTTCAGGAGGTTTCATTATGGCACAACGTTACCAAAATGTTATGGTCGCAATTGATGGTTCTAAAGAAGCGGACTTGGCTTTCGTAAAAGGTGTTTACACTGCTCTACGCAACGAATCCAAGCTCACCATTGCCCATGTTATCGACACACGCGCTCTTCAAAGCGTGTCTACCTTTGATGCTGAAGTTTACGAAGAACTCCAAGTCGATGCTGAAAGTCTGATGAAGGAGTACGAAAAGCGCGCAAGAGATGCTGGTGTGACCGATATTCACACCGTCATCGAAATGGGAAATCCAAAAACCCTCCTTGCCCGTACTATTCCAGACGCAGAAAATGTCGACCTGATTCTCGTTGGTGCAACAGGGCTCAATGCCTTTGAACGCCTCTTGGTTGGCTCTTCATCTGAGTACATTCTCCGCCATGCAAAAGTCGATTTGCTGGTCGTGAGAGAAAGTGAAAAAACATTGTAATCATTTAAAAAGGGAGCCTTGGGCTCCTTTTTGTTTCTATTTTTTTCTTTCTTTGTGTCGCTCATAAGCTTTAAACTGACGTTGTAGTTCCTGTCGGATGGCAGGTTCTGGAGCATATTTTTCTTCCCAGTCTTCTGGTTTTAAAATCTTGTGTGTAACTGGGTCAAAATGAGCCTTCCCATCAGGGAAAACCTTCCCCATATTTGCTTCATGGACAATATCAAAAATGCGTTCTGGGTCTACTCCCATCAAAACAAAACTACCGTATGTAAAATACAGTGTGTCAATCAAAGCATCCACTTGACCGACCAGATTTTGCTTAGCAGGCGTCTTTTTCGCCACTTTCTCTGCTGCCTTATCAAGTGCCTCATGCATGCTTGCAAGGGAGTTTTGAAATTCTTCCTCCGAAGAACTTGCTGCGCGAACAAACTCTACTAATTCTTCAATTTTAAAATCTGCTCGGTGGGTTGCACCTTCAGCATCCCATGCCTGTGGCTCTTCTTGAGTTCGTTCATCCATCATGTGGTGGAAGGTCTTGACCTTATTAAAGTGGTAGTCTCGACTGACAAACACTTTTTCTGAAGCCAAAACACCAAAGTGCTCGAGCGCCTTGTGGATACCATCTTGTTGATTACTTGCCGTAATATGCTTGGCAACTTCTTTGACACTGCTACTGCCATTTCCCATAGCGACCGACATACCGACGCCTGCCAACATTTCTAGATCATTGTCTGAATCACCAAAGGCCATGACTTGGTTGAGATCAAAGCCATATTCTTTCCCGACTCGGCGAATGCCTTCTAGTTTGGAATTTCCTTGGTTAATGATATCTGCTGCAAAAGGATTGCTTCGAGTTAATTTCAAATCTTCAAAATCACTTGCTGCCTTCTCAGATTCTTCTGGCGTCATCAGCATCAAAACTTGATAAATGGGTTGATTAATCAAGTTAAGCAAGTCGTCTTCCTTTTGAGGAACTGCCTTGCTGACCATTCGATTAAAGGAACGGCTAACGGTTCTTGTCAGAACAGTCGGAATAAAACGACTAACCAGTTGGGAAAAGGAGCCGAGACCAAATGACATAATCTTCGAACCAACAACGGCATGCTCGGTTCCAAGAGCGATTTCTTTACGCTCCTTTTTAGCATAAGCAATCAGTTGACGTAGGCTTGACTTAGCGATCGGACTTGCAAAGAGCACCTTTTCTTTATTAAAAATGTATTGGCCATTGTAGGTCACCGCAAAGTCTAGGTCCAAGTCTTCCATCAATTCCTTGACAAAAAACGGCCCTCGTCCTGTCGCTACTCCAACAAGCACTCCTTGCTCTTTGACAATCTTAATCGCGTCCTTAGTGGATTTCAAAACACTCTTGCGATCGTTGACTAGCGTTCCATCGATATCAAAAAAAACAGCCTTGACTTCCATCCTGTCCCATTCTCCCCTTTTGTGTTACAATGATTATACCACATTTCAGAAAGAGTGACTAAATCATGCCTAAGAAAATCCTTGTTTTACATACAGGTGGGACTATTTCCATGCAAGCAGATGCCACTGGTGCCGTTGTAACTAGTCAGGACAATCCCATGAACCATGTTTCCAATCCACTTGAAGGGATTGAGGTTCATGCCCTAGACTTTTTTAATCTGCCAAGCCCCCATATAAAACCCAAACACATGCTAGCCCTCTACCATAAGATTAGAGAGGAAGCAGACAACTACGATGGGGTTGTGATTACACATGGGACGGACACTTTGGAAGAAACAGCCTACTTTCTAGATACCATGAAAATCCCCAACATGCCCATCGTTCTAACAGGGGCCATGCGTAGTTCAAACGAACTTGGTAGCGACGGTGTATATAACTATCTGAGCGCTTTGCGAGTTGCCAGCGATGACAAAGCAGCCGACAAGGGTGTACTGGTCGTCATGAACGACGAGATCCACGCAGCCAAGTATGTTACCAAAACTCATACGACCAATGTCAGCACCTTTCAAACCCCAACACATGGACCACTTGGCCTCATCATGAAGCAAGAAATCCTCTACTTCAAAACGGCTGAACCTCGTGTCCGGTTTGATCTCGAACATATTCAAGGTCTAGTTCCCATCATCTCAGCCTATGCCGGTATGACAGACGAGCTGATCGATATGTTAGACTTGGAACAGCTGGATGGCTTAGTCATTCAGGCCTTTGGAGCAGGCAATGTTCCCAAAGAAACAGCTCAAAAGTTGGAAAATCTCCTGCAAAAAGAAATTCCAGTCGCCTTGGTCTCACGATGCTTTAATGGTATTGCTGAACCTGTCTACGCCTACCAAGGCGGAGGAGTGCAGTTGCAACGAGCTGGTGTTTTCTTTGTCAAAGAACTCAACGCTCAAAAAGCTCGCCTCAAATTATTAATTGCCCTTAATGCTGGACTAAAAGGACAAGCCTTAAAAGACTATATGGAAGGCTAATTCTCTTCTCAAGCACGCAAAATCAGGAAATCTCACGATTCCCTGATTTTTTCTATTTACGTTTTCGTGTAGAGCGGCGTTCTGTCAAACCATGAGGCAAGAGAACTTCACGTTCTTCCAACTCTTCCTTATGCATAATCTTAGTCAACATACGCATGCTGATAGCACCTAGGTCATAAAGAGGTTGGGCAATAGTCGTCAAGTTTGGACGAGTGAATCGTGCAATCTGAGAGTCATCTGTCGTGATGATTTCAAAATCTTCTGGCACAGATACACCATGGTCAGCCAAACCATTCAACACACCTGCCGCCAATTCATCACCTGTTACAACTGCGGCTGTAGCTTGTGATGAAATCAAGCGTTCTGCCAAGGCATAACCATCGTCATAGCTGTATTTTGATTCGAAGACCAAGCCCTCGCTATAAGAATGTCCAGCTTTTTTCAGGGCTTCCTTGTAACCGATCAAACGAACCTTACCATTGATATCATCGACGAGTGGTCCACTCACAAAAGCAATCTTTTCGTTTTCTTCGAGAAGATAGCTCACGGCATCAATCGTTGCTTGTTTGTAGTCGATATTGACACTTGGAAGTTGGTGTTCTACATCCACAGTACCAGCAAGAACAACCGGTGTCCGTGAACGAGAAAACTCTGAACGAATCTTTTCAGTCAAGTGATAGCCCATAAAGATAATCCCATCGACTTGTTTTGAAAAGAGAGTGTTGACCACTGAAACTTCCTTTTCATCATCCTCATCACTATTTGCAAGGACAATGTTATACTTGTACATTTCAGCAATGTCGTCAATCCCCTTAGCAAGTGTTGAGAAATAACCATTGGTAATGTTAGGAATCACAACTCCGACTGTCGTTGTTTTCTTGCTAGCTAAACCACGGGCTACCGCATTTGGACGATAGTCCAAGCGATCAATCACTTCTAGGACTTTTTTTCGGGTGTTCTCTTTAACATTCTTGTTGCCATTAACGACACGGCTAACTGTTGCCATCGAAACTCCTGCTTCACGGGCGACGTCATAAATCGTTACTGTATCATCTGTGTTCATTCCGTTTCCTTTCTATAATGAAAATTTCGCTTTCACGCATCTACTTACTCCATTTTATCACTTATTGTAAACACTTTCAAGTATTTTTTAGAGAAACTTTGAAAAAATTTCACAGTTTATTCCCATTTTGAAAAAGCAAGTAGGATTTCTTGATTTTTAAGACATTTTGCTGTATGATAAGGAAAATAAAAGGAGGAGGAAAACATGGCTTTTACAAATACACAGAGACGTTCCGCTAGCTTTGGTGTCGTGACCAGCTTGCCTGATGATGTCATTGACTCTTTATGGTATATTATCGATCATTTCCTGAAAAATGTCTTTGAATTAGAAGAAGAACTTGAGTTTCAACTGCTCAACAATAAGGGGACCATCACCTTCCATTTTTCTAGTCAGCATCTTCCGACTAGCATCGATTTTGATTTCAATCATCCTTTTGATCCGCTTTACCCTCCTAGGGTCCTTGTTTTAGACTTGGACGGCAGAGAAACCATCCTCCTTCCAGAAGAAAATGACCTATTTTAAAAACTCTAGCTTCTCGGCGCAAACTGCTGAGGAACTAGAGTTTTCTTTTTCTAATAAATGGATCGACTAACAACTAGACCATTGGGTTTTGTATACTCTAAATCAAGGTAATCCTGATAAGTCCCTGGCACAATGAAACCTTGGGGACTCAATATATCAGTCCCAGCTTTTCCTACGATAGAGTCTGCCAGCAAGACACAATTGGTACTGAGAACAAAGTAGGTCTTAAACTCGGATGAGCTGAATTTATAGAGGGTCGCATCTGCTTCCTCTTTCAGTTGGTAGGAGTAGGTATGCTTGACCTCTCCCTCTCTTCTTTTCATCAACTGCGAACTTGGTTCCCAAGGAATTAACAGGTCTTCTATCTCCGCTAAACGCGCTTGGATAGCTGCTTTCTGTTGGTCCGTCAAACTCAGACCATAAGCAAACAAGGTCTTCTGACTTTCCCTCTTACAGAGTTCGATGTATTTCTCCCGATTGGCCTTAAACAAAACACCGTCTCCAACCATACCAAATAAACGCTCCGAGTGGGGATCATAGGAACCATAGGAAATAACCTTCCCTTGATAACAAATATCCACATGTCCCATGGCGAGGAAGAAGGAGGTTTCTGAGGTATGGATAAAAATTTCCAGGTCAACCGTCTGGTCGTTTTTTCTTTCTGAATGAACTTCCCCTTCTTGACTTTCATGATTTGCCAGCCACTCATTTAGTTTTCGCAAGGTGCTGATAGGAATCAGAGCCGTCACAAAGATCGGCAGAGTCATTCGCATACGTCGTTTCAGCTTGGGATTGTTTTCTATCCTTTCAAAAAAGAATCCGTCCCGGAGGCTACTGGCTCCTAGCATGAGCAAGTAAAATCCAAGCAAGAGCAATTCAAAATTCGCTGCATCGTGAAAAGGAGAGATGCTATAAAGCCCGAATCCTATCATCCATACAGCATCAAAGAGATGATGGATCCGAGGATGAATGGCATTTTTTCGATAGAGAGACCAGGTCACAAGACTAATGATGCCTGTAAACAGCTGGTAGCTCGCAATGATAAAGACCAAGAGATAGAGGGCAAGATCTTGCAAAATGATAGAGTCAAACACGAGAGCCGCTACCACCAGCTTGCCCAAGGTTACAAAGATATTTTCCCGACGTTTTTTATCTTGAAACCAGCGAGTCAACAAGTGCCAAACTGCTGACAAGGAAAAGTAAGTCATCAGCAACTGATAACCTATCCTTGGAATCACCTGTCCGAAATAAATCAAGAGAAAGCCTAAAAGAATAGCAAGTAGCCCCTCCCCTATACTCTTCCACTTGCTATAGCTCTCGGAAAGTTTAGGCATCTCCTTGCTCCAACTGGTCAACCAAGCAACGAATTGGTTGTTTTAAGATTGGATGGATAAAATGGGGAGCTATTTCTTGCAGAGACTCAAGGACAAAGAGGCGTTCTGCTATATAAGGATGAGGCAAGATGAGATCGTCTGTATAAATGACCTGGTCCTCCACAAAGAGCAAGTCCAAATCAATCAAACGAGGTCCCCAATGCACTTCTCGAACCCGTCCCATCTCTGCCTCAATGCTTAACAAGGTCTCTAACAAGACTGAAGCTGGTAGCCAGGTTTCTACTTCAACCACCTGATTGGCAAAATTATCTTGCTCCACACCGCCCCAAGGCTCCGTCTTCAAAACACTGGATTCTTTGAGAATATGGATGCCGCGAGCTCGCAGGTTGTCAATGGCTTTTCCCAAGTTTGCTTGCTTATCTCCCATATTACTTCCTAGGGCGATAAAGGCCCGTTGCTTACGACGGTGAATGGTCACCGAGCAGGTATCCAACGGTAAATGCACTGGAGCCCAAGGTTTTTTTAGTTCCAACTCAATCTCTTGGACAAGAGGATAGGTCTCAAAGGTACGTTCAACTAGTTTGTAGGCTACCGTTTCAATCAAATCCTCAGTGCTTTCCTGAAACCAAGTCTTCCACTGCTGACACAGTTCTCCGTAATGGACAGATGCTGTTAAATCCAATTCTGTAGCCGCCTTGGTCATATCATAAGATAAGCTTGCGGAAATAACAAACTTCTGCCCCAATTCCTTCTCACTAGGGAAAAGACCATGATAGGCAAAAATTTCCAAATCTTTAATCTGCAGTTGATCCATAACTTGTCCTTTCTAGAAAAATCCGCATGAAGCGGATTCTTTTTATACTCAATGAAAATCAAAGTGCAAACTAGGAAGCTAGCCGCAGGCTGCTCAAAACACCGTTTTGAGGTTGCAGATGGAAGCTGACGTGGTTTGAATTTGATTTTCGAAGAGTATTATAGTCCCATTAAACGATAAGCCTGGTCTCGGAGGTCTTTATCTGTTTCAAATACACCTCGCGCTACTGTCGTCAAAGTCGCAGTACCTGGTTTTCTGACACCACGCATGCTCATACACATATGCTCGGCCTCAATGACAACAAAGGCTCCTTTAGCCCCCAGATAGTCCATCAAGGCATCGGCCACTTCAATATTTAACCGTTCTTGAATCTGTGGTTTTTTAGAATAAATTTCAACCGTACGGGCTAGCTTAGACAAGCCTGCCACCCGACCATCTGGAATATAGGCAATGTGCGCTCTCCCATAAAAAGGCAAGAAGTGGTGTTCACACATAGTGTGGAAAAAAATATCCTTTTCCACTACCATATTATCATCAATAATCTCAAAGGATTTTGACAGGTGTTCCTCAGCAGTTTGGCCAAGGCCTGAAAAAATCTCTTGGTACATACGGGCTACACGAGCAGGTGTTTCCTGCAAGCCCTCGCGGTTAGCGTCCTCACCAACAGCCTCGATAATCATTTTTACAGCCGTTTCAATCTTTTGTGTATCCATTCTCGTTCTTCCTCTCCATCAGATAGGCTCTCACTTGGCTCAAGAAATACAAGGAACCCGTGACAATCCTAACTGTTTGTTTCTCTTCATTTTTATCTGTCAATTTCTGCTCTAGAAAATCCTGCCAACTTTGGTAATTGAGATTTCTAGACTTGGCTGTCTCTTTCAGCACGCTTTTATCAGTCGCCCGACTATCGTCAAAATGGGTTAAAGTCAATTGACTATCTGGCACCGTTTCTAGCAAATCCAACATATCTTCCAAGGCCTTGGTTCTGATACAGGTAAAGAGGATTTCCTTATGATAATCCGCAAAGCGTTCTTGCAAGGTTGCTAGTAAAGCCCTGATAGCATGGGGATTATGGGCCCCATCCAAAATCATCATAGGTTCGCTAGACACGACCTCCAAACGCCCTGGCCATCTGGTTTCCTCCAAGGCTTGAGCAAGCAAGTCATTGCTAGCTAATTCTCGCCCAATCTCTTGGCAATAAATGTCTAGAAGAGCAAGTGCCATCCCTGCATTTTCTATCTGGTGCAAGCCTAGCAGGCCTGTTTGAAAGCGACCTTGTCTGACAGAACTAGTATAATCAAAGATTTCACCCGTCACCACACTCTTTTGATGACTGACCTGGTAATCTTTCCCATAGGCAAGTCTCGATGCATTTTTATCTTCTGCAATGGAGTCAATCACAGCCAAGGCTTCAGGAACAATATGACCTGTCACTAATGGAATGCCTTGTTTGATAATACCAGCCTTCTGCTCTGCTATGGATTCCAAGGTGTCACCAAGTAGGGCCACATGATCCAGTCCAATAGTCGTAATTCCTGTTAAAATTGGCTGACAGACATTAGTACTATCCAGAAGGCCACCCATACCGACTTCCATGATGGCCACATCTACTAGCTCTGAGGCAAAGTAATCATAGGCTATAGCTGTAATTATCTCAAACTCGGTTGTTCCCTGCAAATTATCAGCAGATTCCCCCTCAAGCAAAGACTGATAGTCTGCCATGAGGGCTTCTAGCCTAGTTTCTGGGATGGATTCCCCATTAATGCTAATCTGATCCGTATAATGAATAAGATAGGGCGAGCTGAACACCCCAACTCTCAGCCCTAGGTTTTCCAGCATCTTTTTCAAAAAAGCAATGGTAGACCCCTTGCCGTTGGTCCCTCCGATATGGATGACCTTGAGTTTGAGCTGGGGATTGCCTCGCAGAGCTAGGAGTTCTACCATGCGTTCCAAGCCAAAATGTGGTTGGTCCGTCCGGTAGTGGGCAATCCACTGATTGTTTTCAATTTCGTTCATCTTACTTATATTGTTTTAAATCTAGATTTTCTGCATCATCTGCCAAACGAATGGCTGACGCAATTTCAACTGCCATCCTGTGACTGGCAACATCGTGCACGCGCACCACTTCCACACCCTGTCTCGCAGCGATACTGGTTACATGAGCCGAAGCGGTGTCCCGATTTCGGAAACCGACTTCCGTCTCAGGATTGACTTCAAAGCCATTCTCCTCAAGGATATTGATAACAAACCGCTTGCGCGAAACACCAAGAAAGATTGGATAGCCCTGCTGATGCAATTTATCAAGGTCCCGTAGAAGAAGTAGATTTTCCTTCTTGGTGAGACCAAAACCAATTCCCGGATCCAGCAAAATGTTTTCTCTTGCTATCCCAGCTTGATTGGCTCTCGCTAGTGCTCGTTCAAAGAAAGCCTCCATCAAGTCTTCAATTGGCATTTTTTCAAAGTCAGCTAACTCTTCCTCTGTAAAAGCTTGCCCAAAACCAAAATGAGGAAATATGAGCGAACTAGGGTGCTGAGGTCGAGCCATGACTGGATTAAACATGATGACTACTTTCGCACCAGCCTTAGCAACCACATCCGCCATTTTCTCATCTCCCATGAGACCCGTAATGTCATTTACCAGATTGGCACCAGCAGCCAAAGCAGCCTCTGCCACCTGACTTTTCCAAGTATCGATGGAAATGAGAACATCACTTTCCTCACAGATAGCTTTAATCACTGGAACAACACGCTGGATTTCCTCTTCTATCTCAACATAGCTACTGCCCGGCCGAGTCGATTCTCCACCGATATCTAGCATGCTCGCTCCTTCTGCTAACAATTTACGAGCCTGCTGGAGCGCCTGGTCAAGAGCAAGAAACTGCCCACCATCCGAAAAGGAGTCTGGGGTTACGTTGATAATTCCGCAAATAGCTGTTTTTTCGTGGTTGACTTTATTGGACATATCGGTCACTCCCTCAAGGTTTTTCACCATATTATCTTTCTATTTTACCATAAAAAGAAAAAGATGAACACGCTAGTGTTCATCTTTTTCAAGCGGGCTAATGGTTTAGAATGATAGACCTAGATTTCTACTAATCAACACCAATAAGGCCAACAAACAAAATGCAATACCATTGAGAATCATATGAAGCAAAATGGACATCTCCAAACGCTCAGTCTTATAGGCTGTCCAAGTCAAAACCGTTGACATTCCTCCATAAATAATCACTGAAGGTAGATTGGTTGGCATATGGAGCAAGGCAAAGACGATTGCACCAACAATAAAACCTAGTTTTTCTTTTCCACGGAAAATCTTTTTAGGAATAATTCCACGACACAAAATTTCTTCACAAATCGGCGCAATCAAGACTAGTAGGAAGAAAGTTGAAATCAAGGAACTATTCTGAACCAAACCATTCAGTATTGATTGGTTACTGGTTGTTGCCTCATTTGTTAGTCGAAGCAGGAGTGAACCCAAGAGATTTGTCGCAAAAATCACCAGATAACTCAGTACCAAGCGAGCCAGGTCTTTTGCCTTAAAAAAGGATAGATTAAAAGTAGCAAGTTGTGTTTTTCGTGCACCAATAATGAATACAATCAAAACGACTATGGATAGGGCACCTACTAAGAGCCCTGACTGTAAAATCGGAAACTGTTTGTTTGCTAAAAACAAAGCCAGTCCTATGGGAAATTGAGATAAAACAAAAGCTACCAAAAGGATGAGCACCCATTTCCCTCTGTTTAAAACCTCTTGCCAAATCGTCTTATCTTTCATGATGTACCTCCTTATAATTAAAAAGGGGAGACTCCCCTTTTCCTATTATACCATTTATAGCGCCATACTGATATAGTTAAGGATAAACAAGGCATCCAAAATCCAAATCATTACGTGCACATCCTTGGCTTGACCTTTGACAACTTTTGTCAAGGTGTATGTCAAGAAACCAACAGCAATCCCTTGTGTGATAGAGTAGCTGAATCCCATAAAGATAGATGTGAAAAAGGCAGGAACCGCTTCAGCCATATCATCCCAAGGGATATTTTTCAAGTTAGAAAGCATCATGATACCGACGATGATCAAAATTGGTGCTGTTGCAGCTGTCGGAACAATCGCTAGAAGTGGGCTAAAGAAGCTAGATAGAGCAAAACAGATCGCAACCACTAGGGCTGTTAAACCAGTACGTCCACCAGCACCGATACCCGCCGCAGACTCAACATAGGTCGTAACGTTTGAAGTACCTGCAATGGCACCTACTGAAGTTGCCACCAAGTCAGAGTAAAGAGCCTTGTCCAATTTAACTGACTCATGGTTTTCCCCACTTGTCGCAACGATACCAACTTTTTCACCAGTACCGATAAGAGTACCGATTGTATCAAAAATATCCGTTAGTGAGAAGGCAAGAATAGCCATCAAGGTTTCTGGTAAACGTGAAGTGTTTGAAATCAAAGATCCTAAACCTTCTGAACCAAGAGCAGCACCAAACAAAGTTCCTAAATCATTAACCGCTGATGAAAGATTATTGCTAGCAAAGTCAATCCCTGACAAATTCACAACACCAACAGCAATGGCAAGGACAGTCGTTGTTAAGATAGAAAGAATAATTCCACCTTTGATGCCTTTAACAACAAAGAAGATGGTAATAGCCAAACCTGCAAGAGCCACCAATACGGCTGGAGTATTGAAGTCTACCAAGCCTGGAACAGCTGCTGAGTTTGCAGTAAGTGCAGCTTGAGCCTTGTCTGCTCCTTCACCTGCTACCGTATAAGTACCTGGATCGATTGAGAATTTCAAGAGACCAGCATTCTTAATTCCAACATAGGCAAGGAAAACACCAATACCAGCCGAAATAGCTGAGCGAAGTGTTGTTGGAATAGATTCGATGATCATTTTACGAACATTTGTCAAGGTAATAATCAGTGAAATAATTCCACAAATGAAGACCATACCAAGAGCTTCTTTCCAAGTATAGCCCATCCCAAATACAACTGTAAATGTGAAGAAGGCATTTAGTCCCATACCTGGTGCTTGTGCGTATGGCAAATTAGCATAGAAAGCCATCATCAAAGTACCGACTACAGAACCGATAATCGTTGCCAAGAACACACCTTGAACAGGCATACCCGTTTGGGAAAGCATTTGAGGGTTTACAAAGAGAATATAACTCATTGCAAAGAATGTTGTTAAACCAGCAAGCACCTCTGTACGGACATCTGTCCCGTGCTCTTTTAGTTTAAATAGTTTGTCCATCTTTAATCTCCTTTTGTTTTTTACGAACAATATTAGTATTATATCATTTATCATTCACCTTTTCAATATGTTTGTTTGATTTATTTAATAAATCAAAGCAACTGTAGTTTTTGTTCTTGTCTGCTTTTCTTCCTTCTTTTTGATATAATAGTAGACATCTTATCTGGAAACGACTAGGAAGGTTTATATGACTAAAAAAATTATCGCAGTCGATTTGGACGGAACCCTGCTAAATAATGAAAGCAAGCTCTCCGATTTCACCAAAGAGACGATCAAAAAAATTTCAGAAAAAGGACACCATGTCATCATCACGACAGGCCGTCCGTATCGTATGGCAAAAGACTTCTATCGTGAGCTAGAATTGCATACTCCCATGATTAACTTTAATGGTTCCCTTACCCATCTACCAGGACAGGCTTGGGCGCATGAAAAGTGCTTGACCTTGGACAAAAAATACCTCCTAGACATGGTCAAGCGCACGGAGGACATCCAGGCCGACTTTATTGCAGGAGAATATCGAAAAAAATTCTATATCACGACTCCGAATGAAGAAATTGCAGATCCTAAACTATTTGGCGTAGAGAACTTCCGGCCAGAAAATCAATTCAAACCTGAACGAGTAACCAAAGATCCCAACTGCATCCTCTTGCAAACAAGGGCTGAAGACAAATACGCTTTAGCGGACGAAATGAATCGTTTTTATCAGCACCAACTAGCTATCAATACATGGGGCGGTCCCCTCAACATCCTCGAGTGTACTCCCAAGGGTGTAAACAAGGCCTTTGCTCTAGAGTACTTGCTCAATGTGATGAATCGTGATAAAAAAGACTTAATCGCCTTTGGTGATGAGCATAATGACACTGAAATGTTGGCATTTGCAAGCAAGGGATATGCTATGAAAAACGCCAATCCTGCTCTTCTTCCATATGCAGACGAACAACTTCCTCTGACCAACGAAGAAGATGGAGTTGCCCACGCTTTACAAAATTTATTCCTATAAAAGGGAAGATTGCATGGTCGCAATCTTTCCTTTTTGTTTTCATTTTGTTTTCACAAAAGCGACTTATTTTCTGTATTTTTATATTAAATTTTCCATTACCATTTTCATTTATATCCCAAAAACATTGATATATTAATATTTTTAAAAAGTCATTCTATGAAAACTTTTACATTTTTTAGAAAAAGTAGTTGATTTTTATATGAAAACGGTTTATACTTAAAGTTAGGCTTAAAGTTTTCTTAAACATATAGTCAAACATTTTATAAGGAGGAATGACAATAATGAGTATCGGAATCATTATTGCGAGCCACGGCGAATTTGCTGCGGGTATTCATCAGTCAGGATCTATGATCTTTGGTGAACAAGAAAAGGTTCAAGTTGTAACCTTTATGCCAAATGAAGGTCCAGATGACCTTTACGCTAAATTCAACAACGCTGTGGCTGCATTTGACGCAGAAGATGAGGTTCTAGTATTGGCTGACCTTTGGAGTGGATCTCCATTCAACCAAGCTAGCCGCGTAATGGGAGAAAATCCAGAACGTAAGTTTGCCATCATCACAGGACTGAACTTGCCGATGTTGATCCAAGCCTACACAGAGCGCCTTATGGACGCGAATGCAGGTGTGGATAAAGTCGCTGCGAATATCATTAAAGAAGCCAAAGATGGCATCAAGGCTCTTCCAGAAGAGCTTAACCCAGTTGAGGAAGTTGCAACTGCTGCAGCTGCTCCTGCCGCACAAGCTGCTATTCCAGAAGGAACTGTTATCGGTGACGGTAAACTGAAAATCAACCTTGCTCGTCTAGACACTCGTCTCCTTCACGGTCAGGTTGCGACTGCTTGGACTCCAGATTCAAAAGCAAACCGTATCATCGTTGCTTCAGATAACGTTGCTAACGACGACTTGCGTAAAGAATTGATCAAACAAGCAGCTCCAAACGGAGTAAAAGCCAACGTTGTTCCAATTCAAAAATTGATCGACGTTGCAAAAGACCCACGTTTCGGCGAAACTCATGCCCTTATCTTGTTTGAAACTCCACAAGATGCACTTCGTGCTATCGAAGGTGGCGTGCCAATCAAGACCCTTAACGTTGGTTCTATGGCTCACTCAACAGGTAAAACAATGATCAACAACGTTTTGTCTATGGACAAAGAAGACGTTGCAACCTTTGAAAAAATGCGTGACCTCGGTGTTGAATTTGATGTACGTAAAGTACCAAACGACACGAAAAAAGATTTGTTTGACTTGATTAAGAAAGCAAACGTTCAATAATTTTAATCTGTTTCGATCATTTTTGAAAACAGGATTAAATACTTTATTAAAACTAAATAGAAAAGGAATAAAACCATGTCAGATATTTCAATCATTTCTGCTATCTTGGTTGTAGTTGTTGCCTTCCTTGCAGGTCTTGAAGGTATCCTCGACCAATTCCAATTCCATCAACCAATCGTTGCATGTACCCTTATCGGACTTGCAACTGGTAACCTCGAAGCAGGTGTTATGCTTGGTGGATCTCTTCAAATGATCGCCCTTGGTTGGGCAAACATCGGAGCTGCCGTAGCTCCTGACGCTGCTCTTGCGTCTGTTGCGGCAGCAATCATCTTGATCAAAGGTGGTAACTTTACTACTGAAGGTATCGCCGTTGCAACAGCAACAGCTATCCCTCTTGCCGTAGCTGGACTTTTCTTGACTATGATTGTTCGTACAATCTCAGTTGCCTTGGTTCACACTGCTGACGCTGCTGCTAAAGAAGGAAATATTGCGGCTGTTGAACGTGCTCACTTTGTTGCACTTCTTCTTCAAGGTCTTCGTATTGCAATCCCTGCTGCCTTCCTTATCGCTATCCCAGCTTCTGCCGTTCAAGATGCTCTTAAATTGATGCCAGACTGGTTGAACGGTGGTATGGCTGTCGGTGGTGCTATGGTCGTTGCCGTTGGTTACGCTATGGTTATCAACATGATGGCAACTCGTGAAGTATGGCCATTCTTCGCTATCGGTTTTGCTCTTGCAGCAATCTCTCAATTGACTTTGATTGCCCTTGGTGTCATCGGTGTTGCCCTTGCCTTCATCTACCTTAACCTTACAAAACAAGGTGGAAACGGTGGCGGCGGAGCTGCGACTTCTAACGACCCAATCGGTGATATCCTAGAAGACTACTAGAAAGGGGATCAATCATGGCTGAAAAAATTCAATTATCAAAATCAGATCGTCAAAAAGTTTGGTGGCGTTCACAATTCCTTCAAGGTTCTTGGAACTATGAACGTATGCAAAACTTGGGTTGGGCTTACTCTTTAATCCCAGCTATCAAAAAATTGTACACTAAAAAAGAAGACCAAGCGGCTGCTCTTGAGCGTCACCTTGAGTTCTTCAACACTCACCCATACGTAGCTGCTCCAATCATGGGGGTTACTCTTGCACTTGAAGAAGAGCGCGCTAACGGTGTTGAAATCGACGACGCGGCTATCCAAGGGGTTAAGATCGGTATGATGGGACCTCTTGCTGGTATCGGTGACCCAGTATTCTGGTTTACAGTTCGTCCTATCCTTGGAGCCCTTGGTGCATCACTTGCTGCATCTGGTAACATTGTTGGTCCCCTTCTCTTCTTCTTTGGATGGAATGCTATCCGTATGGCCTTCCTATGGTATACACAAGAGTTCGGTTACAAAGCTGGATCTGAGATCACTAAAGACATGTCTGGTGGTATCTTGAAAGACATCACTAAAGGTGCTTCTATCCTTGGTATGTTCATCCTTGCCGTTCTTGTACAACGTTGGGTATCCATCAACTTCACTATCAACCTTCCAGGCAAACAATTGTCAGAAGGTGCCTACATCAACTTCCCAGAAGGTCCTGTTACAGGAGCTGAGTTGAAGGGCATTCTTGGTCAAGCGCTTAGTGGTATGAGCCTAGATAGAGTTCAACCACAAACGCTTCAAGGTCAGTTGGACTCATTGATTCCAGGATTGATGGGACTTCTCCTTACTTTCCTTTGCATGTGGTTGCTTAAGAAAAAAGTATCTCCAATCACAATCATCCTTGCCCTCTTTGCAGTTGGTATCGCAGCTCGTTTCTTCGGTATCATGTAATCTCGGTGAGAATATATAAACAAAAAAGAATCAGGATTAAACCTGATTCTTTTTATGTATCAACTTTTTCTCCTAGTAAGATAATGAAAGCACCCAATCACCACTGCTAGTATGGCAACATAGAGTAGCTGTTTGGCTTCTAAAGGCACAAAAGCTCCCTGTAGGATAAAAGTATTGGCAAGTACACCAACAAGGGCTGCAAGGCTCAAAAACGTGAGCAAAAGCATCTTGTATTGATTAAAAGGCAAGCTGACCTTGGCAACTAGACACAGACCATTGATCAGGGCAAGGAGGAAGCAAATAAATTTGACCTGACCTGGGACAGTGATAAAGAAATTGGTCAAAAGAACACTAGCAACCAGAACGCCACCACCAATCGCCGCGTTGGTTAGGATATCTCTCATAAAGTGAGTGCTAACCTTTTCTTTATTGGACTCAAAAGTCAGGAAGAAGGATGGAATCCCAATCGTAATGGCTGAAATGATTGTAAACTGAATGGGGATAAAGGCAAATTCCAAACCAAATACCACACTCAAAATGGCAAAAACGATGGAGAAGAAGGTCTTTGTTAGAAAAAGAGAGGCTACCTTTTGGATGTTGTTAATGACCCGGCGTCCTTCCATCAAGATATCATAAAATACTGCAAAGTCATCTGTGAGAAAAACAATATTGGATACACTTTTGGCTGCACTCGTAGCCCCCTTCATGGCAAAACTAATATCTGCTTTCTTGAGAGCCAGAACATCATTGACTCCATCACCACTCATGGCAACTGTTTTACCAGCATTTTGCAAAATAGATACCATCTTTTGCTTCTGTTCAGGTGTCACACGTCCAAATATTTCGTGTTCCAAGACCACTCTTTCAAAGTCATCATCGCTCACCTTGGTCATATCAATAGCCCGCGCTTCTTCCTTAAAACCTGCCTTACGAGCCACCCCATATACAGCCACATGATTATCACCACTGATAATCTTCACTTCAACACCTTGAGATTCGAAATAGTCAAAGGTTTCCTTGGTATTGTCCTTAATCTCATCTGACAAAACGACGTGGCCTAGTAGTTCCATATTAGCTGGACTAGTAATCTGGTCCTTGCTATGAGCGAGTGTTAAGATTCGAAAACCTTGCTGCTTCAGATGCTCATAGTAGGCATCCATCGGCTGGGTAAAGCCTAGAAATTCATAGGCTCCGAAGAAATAGGTCCCACTGTCTTTTACTTGGACAAAGGAATACTTGTTTTTACTTGAAAAGGCACCAACTTCTTGAACTTCCCACTTTTTCTCACAGGTTAAGTAAGTCTTCAGAGCTCGGGAAGTTGCATTTTCATCCTCGAAATAAGCCAGATAAGAAGATAGTTTCTCTGCCACATTAGCATTCATTTCTTGGACCTTCATATTACCAGTCGTGATGGTACCTGTCTTATCAAAACAAAGAACATCTACTCGCGCCAAAGTTTCCACACAGTATAGTTCCTGCACTAGAACCTTCTTTTTAGCCAGCTTCATGGCTGCTACTGCTAGGGACACACTAACTAGGAGAATCAAGCCCTCTGGAATCATGCCGACCAAGGCACCTGAACTTCCCAAGACGATTTCAACATAAGTCCGTCCTAGACTAAAACCTCTGACATAGAGCAGAATGGCAACTGGCACCAGCAAGATAGAAACGATTTTTAAAATCTTATCCATATAATCGCGCAGTTGAGAAGGGTATTTTTTGAATTCCTTGCTGGATTTTGCGAGCTTGTTGATATAACTATCGGGACCCACAGCTGTCGCCGTGACCAGACAAGTACCGCTGACGACATTGCTTCCACTCATCAGCTTGTCACCAACTGTTTTAAAGACCGAATCACTTTCACCCGTCAGCAAGGACTCATCAACTTCAATATTCCCTTCAAGGACTTCTGCATCGACAGGCACCTGATCTCCCAGATTGAGATGCAGGTACTCGCCTAGAACGATGTCCTCTGGATCAATCTCAATCGTTTGGCCATCTCGGTTGACTCTGTACTTACTTTTACCAAGCAAACTTAGCTTTTCTAGAGCATTTTTTGAACGCACTTCTTGGAAAATCCCAATGGCTGTATTGATAGCAATCACACCTAAAAAGAGCATATTTTCAAATCGCAAGGTTGTGGCTACCAGAACTGCCAGAGCCAAGTTCATGGCATTAAAGAAGGTAAAGATATTTGAAACGACGATTTCCTTGGTTGTTTTATAGGGTTTAATATCGCTGATGTTTCGTTGACGATTCTTGATGTCTTGACTGCTTAAATACTTCATTTCTACTCCGATATCCTTTTGTACTACTATAGTAACACATATCTTTTTCTCTGTCACTTAAAGACTCAAAATAGGAAGAACTCCCTTGGCAAGCATCATCTATCGCCACTTCAAGAAGGACTTAAAAAAGAAGCTAGGATTTCCCTAACCTCTTTTCTTTATACTTTATTCTGCCAAGGCACCCATTGGATCCCATGGTGCAAGTACGATTGGTTCTGCTTCATAAGCAGCTCGTTCTTCTGCTGTTAGTAATTCTTTACGGACAACGATTTGGTAAGTGTATTCATCCATCCAAGCATCTGAGGCAACGAAGTAACCATCTGTACCGACCTTGTCTCCCCATGAGTTTTCAACCTTCCACTTGGTTGACTTGCCATTTTCATCCAAATCCACACCTGTCAAGACCATGGCGTGGGTCATCAAGCTTTCGCTGTAGTCCAAACGTCCAGCCTTGTCTTGAGTGAGTTGAATATCCATGCTTGATTCAAAGTCATAAACATCTGTCGCAAGGATTCCAGCTTTGCGGTTGCTAAGTTGGCCGACATCTGAACCAAACCAAACAGTTTCTCCTGTTTGCATTTGGGCAATCGCCAATTCTTTCAAGCGTTCCATTGGAACGTTGATGTAGCGAACTGCACGGCTACCAACCACATTTCCTAACATCTCAACTGTGTAAGATTTGCCGTAAGGCTTGTCAGCAGTTGGAGCATTGATAACAGAAACGTAGTCTTCTAGAGGAAGATTGACATATTTCCTGTAAAACTCTTGTGGTGTGATACCCTTTTCGCTTTGGTAGTTATCATCCTTATCGCGATAAGCAAAGTCAAATTTACGTGGTGGAAGACCTAGTGACATAGCAAGGAAGTTAAAGATTTCTTGCAAGAGGTCTTCTTTCTTAGCTTGAACAGTCGCTTGGTCTGCACCAGAAGCGAGCAAGTCACGCAAGATTTGAGCATCTTGGCGAAGCAATTTGTTAAGGATGGCATTGAGCTCACGGCTGCTGCTAGATGAGATAGACTCAGGGTAAACAGACTTGGGCACGACACCGTATTTCTCAAAGAGGGACACTACCATATCCCACTGACCACCGTCTTGTTGAGGTGTTTGGAGTAGAAAGCTAACCTTGCGGCTCGTCAATTCTTGGTCTGCAGTCGCAATGACTTGCTCCAAGAACCAGTTGGATTTCTCGTACTTGTCCCAGAAGAATGTGTGGGCTTGTGACAACTCAAAGTTTTCCAGTTTGTATTGAGAGATGAGTTTGTGGCGGAAGGTGTTGAGAGCTGCAAACATCCAGCAACGACCAGAGGCTTTCTGGTTAGTAACCTTGTCCTTGGTCAAATCCAATGAGAAAACAGGTGTATTGTTTACATGGCTTTGGCGACGTTCTAGGGCTGCAAAAATTCCGTTATGGCTGACAGCATTTTCAATCGCTTGGTATTTGACATTTGCTTCATAGTTGGCAAATAGTCTATCTGTAAATGATTCTTGAATCGCGTTCATAGATTCCTCCTTTTATTCTACTGTCTATTATAACTCTTTTCACAAAGGAAGCAACTGAAAAACGAAAAAAGCAAGGACATTCTCCCTCACCTTTTTCTAATATAAAGCAAATTAAGCAATACTTGCAAAGAGCACTTCTAACTCCTCCTTGGTCAAGCGACGCCATTCTCCTCGTTCTAAGTTCTCATCCAAGGCTAACGTTCCCATCGTCAAACGTTGCAGATCCACCACTTCCTTACCACAGTATGCTACCATTCGTTTGACTTGATGAAACTTCCCTTCAGCAATGGTCACACGAACCAGACTTTGATTTTTTTCTGGATCTACTGGTACAATCTCCAGCTTAGCTGGCTGGCAGGTAAAGTCCTTGAGCGGAATTCCCTTAGCAAATGTCTCTACGTCTGCTTGAGTCATAATTCCCTTAACCTGAGCTAGATAAGTCTTATCCACATGACGTTTAGGTGAAAGCAAAGCATGGGCCAGCTGACCATCATTGGTCAGAAGCAGGAGTCCATTCGTATCGATATCCAAGCGTCCTACTGGGAAAACTTCCTTGCTCCGAGCAATATCATCCAGCAAGTCTAGAACCGTTCTATGCTTGGAATCTTCAGTCGCTGAAATAACTCCTTGGGGCTTGTTCATCATGTAGTAGACAAACTCTTCATACTCCAGCACTTGGCCATCAAAGCGAATCTCATCTCTTTCTTCATCAATCTGCAGTTTTGCTAACTTTTCTTTTTTACCATTTACCGTCACGCGCCCAGCCTTGAGCAAGTTTTTGACCTCAGTTCGACTCCCTACAGCGCAGGCAACTAAAAATTTATCTAATCTCATAGAACTATTATATCATACTCAAAAGGAGGCTAGTACAATGACCAACCTCCTTTTCTTTTCATACTCTTCAAAAATCTCTTCAAACCGCGTCAACGTCCATCTGCAACCTCAAAACAGTGTTTTGAGCTGACTTCGTCAGTTCTATCTACAACCGCAAAGCAGTGCTTTGAGCGGCCTGCGGCTAGTTTCCTAGTTTGCTCTTTGATTTTCATTGAGTATCAGATTTAAGAAATTAACTTCCTCGTCTCCAGAAAATAGCTAAGACAACCATAGCACCTAAAACAGCTGGAACAATAGCTATCCCCGCTAGGTTTGGACCCCAAGTTCCAAAGAGCAGGTGCCCCAAAGAAGCACCAATCCAGCCGAGAAACATTTTCCCAAAGCATCCCATGCTCTCTCCACGATTGGTCAAAGCACCTGCCAAGAGTCCCACTAGGAGACCAACAAACATACTTCCAAGCATAGTTTCTCCTTAAATAGCCCAGTCTCCATTACGGAAGAGTGGTACGCGTGTTCCATCCTCACGGATACCATCGATATCCATTTGATTCGAACCAATCATAAAATCCACGTGAACATCTGAACGGTTAAGTCCAGCAGCTTCAAGCTCTTCTTCGCTCATCTCTGCACCACCAACAACACTAGTCGCATAGGCTGCACCGATAGCCAAGTGGTTTGAAGCATTCTCATCAAAAAGGGTGTTAAAGAAGGTAATGCCTGACTGAGAAATTGGGCTCGGATCTGGTACCAAGGCACATTCACCTAAGGCACGCGCACCCGCATTTTCAAAGACAAGGTCCTTCATGACCTGATCACCCTTTTCAGCAGTAATGTCTACGATTTGACCATCCTTGAAAGTTACTTTAATGCCTTCGATGATATTTCCGTTGTAGCTAAGTGGTTTTGTAGAGGTTACATAGCCCTCTGCACGACGGAAGTCAGGAGCCGTAAAGACTTCTTCTGTCGGCATATTTGGCAAGAATCCTTCTCCCTGTGCATTGATAGCACCAGCTGATTCCCAAACGTGATTCTTAGGCAAGCCAAGTGTCAAATCTGTCCCTGGCGCTGTGTAGTGAAGGGCTGAAAATTGCTCTTTATTAAGCATTTCTGCCTTACTCTTAAGAATGGCTGCATGTTCTTCCCAAGCCTTAACTGGATCTTCTTCATAGACACGACAAGTTTTGAAGATTTGGTCCCAAAGGAGATCGACTGCTTCTTCATCGCTCGCAGCATTTGGAAAGACTTTCTTAGCCCACTCAAGCCCTGCTGCAGCTGCTACAGTCCAGCTAACCTTGTTGGATTGAGTTGCGATGCGCATCGGCTTCATAGCGAGTCCCATCGCTTTTGCAGAAGCTGAAAGCTTGTCAGCGTCCACACCGTTCAAGGCACCTGGATCAGAAGAGCGGACACCGAGACGACTAGCCTTGTTTTCCAAGAGATAGTCCATCTCAGCAATCTTGTATTCTGGCACATTGTCCAAACGCTCCATTGGTGCATGGAGGAATTTCTCACGGTTGATGATATCATCGGTCCACTGAACGATAACCTCATGCGCACCCAAGGCATAGGCTTCTTTCACGATTAGATGCGCCAATTCACGTTGCTCCACATCGATAGAAAGAGCCAAAGTGTGACCAGGTTGCACGTTAATTCCATTCGCAACCAACAATTTCGCATATTTTTCTAGATTTTCTTTAAAATTTGGTAAAACCATTCTATTCTTCCTTTTCTTTTGTTATTTCTCTTTAAACAAGGACAGCAGGCTAACTGCTGCCACAGTACCACAAATCAAAGCGGTCATTTTCAAAATCGTATCAGGGTCAAGATCCAGCTGGTAATCAAACACCTTTTGCGCTGGCTTATCCTGAGCGGAAATGGTAAGTTTCATAAAAACCTCTTTCTATATTTTAGAAAAACTCATCAAACAAACTCAGCTGGTTATCCTCTGGCATATTGCCGAGAATACCCATTTCATCCATCTTTTCAACCAAGGTTGAGGAAAGACCACCACGTTTGCGGAGTTCTGTTTTAGAGAGGAATTCGCCCTCTTCACGCGCTCGTACCAGTTGCTTGGCAACGTTCTCTCCAAGACCATCCATAGCGACAAATGGTGGGATGAGGGTGTCTCCATCGATAATGAATTCGGTCGCATCACTACGGTAGAGGTCTAACTTGCCAAACTTAAAGCCACGTTCCCACATTTCATTGACAATCTCAAGAGTGGTATAGAGGTCAATCTCCACATTAGAGGCTTCGTTGTTCTTCCGTTTTTCAGCGATTTCTACCATTCTACGCTTGATAGCATCTAAACCTGCCCCCATGGTCTTGATATCAAAAGCCTTGGCGCGGATAGAGAAGTAAGCGCAGTAGTAATAAATGGGATGGTGAACCTTGAAGTAGGCTACGCGAAGGGCCATCATAACGTAGGCTGCAGCATGGGCTTTAGGGAACATATACTTAATTTTCCCACAGGATTCGATATACCACTCTGGCACCTTATTGGCCTTCATGGCTTCGATATAGCCATTTCGTTCTTCTTCGGAAATCTTCAACCACAAGCCCTTACGTACCCGCTCCATGATGGTAAAGGCCATCTTTGGTTCTAGACCCGCATGCATGAGGTAAACCATGATGTCGTCCCGACAACCGATAACAGTTGATAGATCCGCAATCCCTTGCTTGATCAGATCCTGGGCGTTCCCCAACCACACATCGGTACCGTGGGACAGACCTGAGAGCTGAAGCAATTCCGCAAAAGTCGTCGGATGCGTTTCGTCTACCATCCCACGTACAAAGTTTGTTCCAAACTCTGGGATTCCCAGCATGCCCGTCGGCGTTCCGATTTGCTCCGGCGTCACCCCAAGTACATCCGTCCCAGAAAAGAGGGCCATGACACCTTCATCATCCATAGGAATTTCATTAGGGTCAATCCCAGACAAGTCCTGCAATTTTCGAATCATGGTCGGATCATCATGCCCCAGTACATCGAGTTTGAGGACATTCTCATCGATATCATGGAAGTTAAAGTGAGTCGTCTGCCATTCAGCCGTCACGTCATCCGCTGGATACTGAACAGGCGTAAAGTCGTAGACATCCATGTAGTTCGGAATAACAACGATTCCTCCTGGGTGTTGTCCTGTAGTTCGCTTGACACCGGCAGCACCTTGGGCAAGACGTTCCACCTCAGCATCACGATAAAACTTCCCGTAGTCTCTCTCGTAGCCCTTTACAAATCCATAGGCAGTCTTAGCAGCCACCGTACCAACCGTTCCCGCACGGAAGGCATATTCCTCACCAAAGATATCACGTACATCCAAGTGGGCGCTAGGCTGATCTTCTCCCGAGAAGTTCAAGTCAATATCGGGAACCTTGTCTCCATCAAAACCAAGGAAGGTCTCGAAAGGAATATCCTGTCCATTTTTGTTAAGTTTATGACCACAGTTTGGACAATCCTTATTGGGCATATCAAACCCTGAACCGTAAGAACCATCCGTGATAAACTCACTATACTGACACTGACTACAAACATAATGAGGAGAGAGAGGATTAACCTCCGTAATCCCAATCATAGTCGCAACAAAACTGGACCCAACAGACCCACGAGAACCAACCAAGTATCCCCGTTCATTGGAACGTTGCACCAGCATCTGCGATGCTAGATAAATCACGGCAAATCCATTCCCCAGAATAGAAGTCAATTCTTTTTCAATCCGCAAATCAACGATATCTGGCAGCGGATTGCCATAAATCTCAAAAGCTTTCTTATAGGTCAGCTCAGCGACCGTTTCTTCCGCCTTGTCGATGAAAGGTGTATACAAATCACCCTTAACAACCTCAACAGGCTCAAAAATTTCTGCCAAGGCATTGGTATTTTCAATAACCAATTTGCGTGCTAGATCTTCGCCCAAGAAGGCAAATTCATCCAACATCTCATTAGTCGTTCGAAAATGAGCTTTCGGAAGAGGAGCTGGTTGGGCATGTTCACCATGACCGATGGTTCGGTTAATCATAGCTCCTTGCCCCAAACTACGTACGATAATTTCACGGTAAATCTCTTCTTCCGGTTCGATATAGTGGACATTTCCCGTAGCTAGAACAGGCTTGCCAAGACGGTCTCCCACTTCTATCAAACTTTTGATAATGGTCTGGAGTTCCTCCATATCCTTGACCTGCTCTTTAGCAATCAAGGGAGCATAGATAGCCGGTGGCATGACCTCGATAAAGTCATAATACTTGGCCACCTCAACCGCCGCATCCACACCTTGGGAAACAACTGCGTCAAAAACTTCACCCTCAGAGCAAGCCGACCCCAAAATCAAGCCCTCCCGATGGGCATCTAGAACTGTTCTCGGAATCCGTGGCACCCCTTCAAAGTACTTGGTATTGGATAAAGAAACCAGCTTAAAAATATTTTTTAAACCAACTTGATTCTTGACATAGATAGTCGCATGCTTGATCCGAGCTTTTTTATAAGAGTCTGGACTAATCAAATCAATGTTGAGTCTAGCTAAATCAGTCACACCATGTTTCTCTGCCACCTCTTTGATAAAGATGAAGAGCAGACGACCAGTAGCTTCCGCATCGTAGTTGGCCATGTGGTGGTGTTCAAGTGCCACACCAAAACGCTTGGTCAAAGGTCCCAAACCATGACGTTTATACTCAGGATAGAGGTTTCTAGCAAACTCCAGCGTATCGATAACTGCCTGGCTAATCTTAGGCAGACCATGACGCTCATAGTTGGCATTCATAAAGCCAACGTCAAAGGTAGCATTGTGAGCAACTAAAACTGTATCCTTGCAAAACTCTTGGAATTCTTGTAAAACTTGTTCCAGTGGTTTGGCATTTTTAACATGATCATCTGTAATACCTGTTAACTCAGTAGTAAAGGCTGATAATGGATGCCCTGGATTGATAAATTCATCAAATTCGGCAATAACATTCCCCTTGTACATCTTAGAGGCCGCAACCTGAATCAAATCATTATAGATGGCTGAAAGCCCCGTCGTTTCCACGTCAAAAACCACATAGGTAGCTTCTGACAAGTCCATCTCCACTTCGTTGTAAACGATAGGGACACGGTCCTCCACAATATTGGCTTCCATTCCATAGATCAGCTGGATTCCAGCTTTCTTGGCCGCCTTATAGCCGTGTGGGAAAGATTGAACATTTCCATGGTCCGTAATGGCAACCGCCTTGTGTCCCCACTTAGCAGCTGTCGCAACGATTTCTTCAACCTCTGGTAAAGCATCCATGGTAGACATATTGGTATGAGCATGAAACTCAACCCGACGCTCACCTTCTGGCATCAAATCCTTCCGCTCATAGTGAACAACTTCCTGCACATCCTGGACGTTCATGGTCAAATCACGTGTGAAGTTATTCATCTCCACATTCCCACGAACTCGGAGCCAAGAATTCTTCTTAATGATGTCAAACTTCTGAGCTTCTTCTTCATTCTTAACCCATTTTTGCATTGAAAAACTTGAAGTGTAGTCTGTCATTTTAAAGTTGATCAAAACGCGACCAGTTCTGGTCACCTTATGCTCCACATCAAAAACGACCCCTTCAAAGACCAGGCGATTTTCCTCAGTCGTCACGTCGATCATCTGGGTAACTTCAGCCTTATCTAGTTTAGACTTGGCCGCAGCCTTTTTAGCCTGAAAATCAAAGGCTGGCTTCTCTTCTACTGGAGGAGGAGCCATTTGTTCCAGTTGCTCCATAGCTCGTAAAGCTTCTTCGTTGGCAGCCTGGACGATTTGTTCATTCTCCACATGAAAGGCTTCTTCCTGTTCTTGTGTAAGTGCATCGTTCTTTTCTATCTGGCAAACAAAGACCGGGAAACCAAATTTTTCAAGTTGCTTTGCCAAATTAGGAAGATGATTCTTCTTAAAGTGCTCCTTATCAATCGCCTCTGAACCTTCAATAATGAGTTGATTTCCCTCCGCCCGAACGTTTAAATTCTGGTAAAGAGATTTAAACCCCTGACTTGCACATGGACCTTCAGAAAAAGCCTCTCTATAGTAGGCCTGTAAGAGTTCATTTGAAAATTCTTGGGAGAGAACCTTGATTTCGAAAACAGCTCGATTGCCTGTTTTAGAAAATTCTTCACTAAGCCCTTTCTTTAACTCTAAAAAAATTTCAATCGGTAAAATATTAGAAAATACAAAATGAAATTCCCAAATCTTACTAATTTTATGAACCACAACACGCTCAATTTTTGCATCTACAAGAGTAGGATTCTGTCTCAATTGATCAGAGATTCCCAGTTGATTCATTAAAATTTCAAACTTACTTGACATTCATTTTCCTCACATTATTCTCTTACTATTTTACCATAATTAAAGAAAATATATGACTAGTACCATTCCTTAAGCACTTCTAGTTTACACAAATTTGTTCCGTAAACAAAAAAGAAGACTCTCAGAATCTCCTTAATAAATAAAAAAAGATACCTTTAAGTATCCTCGCCATCAATCGGGAAGACAGGATTCGAACCTGCGACACCTTGGTCCCAAACCAAGTACTCTACCAAGCTGAGCTACTTCCCGCGTTAAATAAAAAAATGCACCCTAGAGGAGTCGAACCTCTAACCGCCTGATTCGTAGTCAGGTACTCTATCCAGTTGAGCTAAGGGTGCTCATCATTATATGCCGAGGACCGGAATCGAACCGGTACGATCGTTACCAATCGCAGGATTTTAAGTCCTGTGCGTCTGCCAGTTCCGCCACCCCGGCCTCTCTAAGCGAACGACGGGATTCGAACCCGCGACCCCCACCTTGGCAAGGTGGTGTTCTACCACTGAACTACGTTCGCATCGACCTCTTATTCTATATAAAAAAATGCCGGCTACATGACTTGAACACGCGACCCTCTGATTACAAATCAGATGCTCTACCAACTGAGCTAAGCCGGCTGATTTCTATTATGCGGGTTAAGGGACTTGAACCCCCACGCCGTTAAGCGCCAGATCCTAAATCTGGTGCGTCTGCCAATTCCGCCAAACCCGCAAATATGACCCGTACTGGGCTCGAACCAGTGACCCATTGATTAAAAGTCAATTGCTCTACCAACTGAGCTAACGAGTCTAAAATAACTTCCGTTATCTTAAACGGTCCCGACGGGAATCGAACCCGCGATCTTCGCCGTGACAGGGCGACGTGATAACCGCTACACTACGGGACCTATGGGAGTTAACGGGATCGAACCGCTGAC